>NZ_JBFHFD010000250.1:0-11587 GCF_041583735.1 Novipirellula sp. | reverse complement strand
GGGGTGATCGATGCAATAACGCAGCGATTGGTTCTTGGCGTTTTTGATGTTGACGACAAAGCCAAATTCGACGCCAACCTCGGCTCGCACGGAGGTGGTTGATTTGCAGAATCGCGGAAGCTCTTTTGAGTCGGCATCCCATTGGGTGTAGATACCAAACGTACGCATCCGGATCTCAGGTTTTCGTTTCGCCATAGAAAAGTGGGAGAGGGAAAGCGTGTCGACGTCAGTATTTGGGTTCGGATCATACCCGGTGATTTGCCCAGTGGCGCCCCCTGAGATGATTTCTTACGCTATAAATAGCAGGCTGTTTTCGATCATCGGATTGCTGCGAGGCCGAGCGGTTTCCTACCAAGCCCGTTGGTCGAAATACAAGCCGCAAAACATTCCTTGTCGATTTTGCCAGAGTACTCTCATGACCCTCAATCTCCACTGCCAATGCGGAAAGCAATTGGCAATTCCTGAAACCTACGCCGGAAAACGAGTCAAATGCCCCTCGTGTGCGGCGGTCCTGCAAGTTCCAGCATTGCCCGAGCCGATCGATATCGTCGAGGATGTGCCGGTCAGTGCATTTCCGGGCGTCACAGCCCCTCGGAACATGTCGCAACCGGGTTACGGTGGCGGCGGTGCAAGTCGTCGTAGCCATGAAGTGGATTACGAAATCGTTGGCAATGACATGCAGATGGTGATCGTTGAATTGGATCCAGGCGAAACGGTGATCGCCGAAGCCGGTGCGATGACGTACATGGAAGAAGGCATCCAGTTCGAGGCCAAGATGGGTGACGGTTCGGCACCGGACACCGGTTTCTTTGGCAAAATGATGAGCGTCGGCAAACGAGCCATGACCGGCGAATCGCTGTTCATGACTCATTTTACCCACACCGGTGCGGGTAAAAGCCACGTGGCATTTGCGGCGCCCTATCCCGGCAAAATCATTCCTATCGATCTCGCGACCATCCCCGGCAACGATCTGATTTGTCAAAAGGATGCATTTTTATGCGCGGCGTTTGGAACCCAAGTCACCATCGCCTTTAATAAAAAAATCGGAACCGGTTTGTTTGGCGGTGAAGGTTTCATCATGCAAAAATTGGTCGGTGACGGGTTGGCGTTTATCCATGCCGGCGGCACGATCATCGAACGTGAACTGCACGGCGAGACGCTGCGTGTTGACACCGGATGTTTGGTCGCGTTTGAACCCCATATAGAATACAACATCGAACGTGCGGGGAATTTAAAAAGCATGTTTCTCGGCGGCGAAGGATTGTTCCTGGCCACGCTGCGAGGGCACGGGCGAGTATGGCTACAAAGCTTGCCAATGCGACGATTGTCCGAACGCATTGTCGCCAACGCAGGCCCGTCCGGCAAAGGCGAAGGCTCTATCCTCGGCTCGCTGGGCAATCTGTTGGACGGCGACTGAGTGTTCTGATTGCCATGCCGAAATTAGATATTCGTTTGCGAACCGTTGCTTCGCTGATCAACCCGCAAGGCGATTCGTCGGTCGTCCATGGAGACATCGGATCGGATCACGGTGGGCTGCTTGTGTCGCTGTTGCGAAGCAAGCGGATTGCCAAAGGGATCGCGGTCGAGAACAAATCGCAGCCGTACGAAAATTCGTGCTATGCGCTAAAAGGGCTGTCCGCTGACGTCCGTTTCGGGGATGGCTTGGCCGTGATTGAACCAGGCGAGTTGACCAGTTTGAGTATTTGTGGCATGGGCGCCGAGAGTATCGTCAAGATCCTCGAAGCGTTACCTGATCGCGTTCCCGATTACGTTGTACTGCAACCCAATCGCCAACATGAACTCGTCCGTGGTTGGGGATTGCGGAACGGTTTTCATTTGAACGAGGAACAGATCGCCTGGGGGCACTGGCCGTACGCGGTGATTTCGTTGCAACGAGCGACGGACGCCATGCACGATGTATCCACGCCAAACGATCCCGCCTACGCCGATGTCGATCTCGAAGCCGCATTGTTGTTTGGGCCGTTGATCATGAAGCGGTGGGAGCCCAAGTTCGCAGACCGGCTTCGCGAGGAGCAAGCCTACCTGCAAGGACTGACAAAACTCGACGGCGACTACGAACACCGGTTGCATCAGATTCAAAAAGTGCTGGCATCGCATGCGGCTCGCTAAGGCTTAAGGCTCAATCTCTGCCTATTCTTGTGAGCCGACGACATTAGCCCGGACAGCTAAAACTTTGATGTCGTCGTGATTCTGAGTTGCCTTGGTTTTCTGCCACCTCTCCACCAACTTCGTCGGGGCAGAGGTAACTGCAGTGGAAACCGGATGAAAAACTCACCCCAATATTTGCCCCCCAAGAAACGCTTTAGCAAAGTCCCCCGCTTTGACCACCCAAATCGCTCTGGACGCCGCGTGCTTGAATAGGCGAAAAGATGCCAAACGCTTCCATTTCTTTTGGATGTTCTATTGCATCATGTCGGAATCCATCCCCAACAAATACGCGTCAATCCGTGATGGATTCGCCGCAATTCGCGAGCTGATCATTGTGTTGGCGATGCTGGCACTGCTGTTCGCCCCGGCGACGATTCGTGAAATCTTAAGTGATGCTGGGATTCGTTCGTTTGCGGGGGTCGAGTTTGATGAAGAAACTCTGGATGAAGTTGAATCGGCTCATTCACGCGTCGCCGAACTTGAACAACAACTTGCCGTTACCCAGCAACAGCTTGACAGTATGGCGCAATCGAGTGCCGTGCGTGCCGACCCACGTTTTGGCACGGTCTCGAAAATGATCGCGGAAGCTCAACAATACGCCTCCGAAACCGAAGACGATTTGCGTGAGGCCAAGGACAAACATTTGGAACTTTGGAAACGAGCGGGCCGACCGACTCGCGGCCATCATTCCTCGGTGACCGCCGAATCGGATCGCCCCGCAGAGCAGCAAGCCCTGCTATCGCCCAGCGAATTGCTCTCGCGCTGAGTCAAGTTCACCACGACGACTGCGATTCTATTGCGTCGTACGCGTGTTATACTTGCAGCATGAAACCTCCTACCCCTGCAACATTGCCCACCTTCGTTGCCCCCAAAATGCTGCCCCCTGCGATGCTGGCCCCTGCGATGTTGGTCCTGGGGGTCTGTATGATCGCATGTTTTGTTCCCGCGACGCTGCTGCATGCCGAAGATTGGTATCGATGGCGAGGCCCGGAGCTCAATGGCATTTCGAGCGAAACCCATTGGCAATCCGAATGGCCCTCGGGCAAGCTGCCGATTGCATGGACGATCGACGTGGGAACCGGGTTTTCCTCGGTGGTGGTTCAAGACAACCGAGCCTACACGCTCGGCCATGTCGACGATCATTCCGTGGTGTACTGTGTCGACGTCAGCGATGGTCGCTTAATTTGGAAACACACTTATCCGGCCCCCTTGGATGCACGTGACTTCGAAGGCGGTCCCACCACCACGCCGACCATCGACGGTGACCGTGTGTATGTCCTCAGCCGCGCCGGTGAACTGTTCTGTTTCGACGCCGCCTCCGGCGAAGTCCACTGGCAAAAACAAATCGCGGACGCGGCAGAGGTTCGCGTTCCTGGATGGGGATTCGCTGCGGCGCCACTTGTCGTCGGTGACAAACTTGTACTGACCTTGGGTGAATCAGGAGCGGTCGTCAACAAACATGATGGCGAATTGATCTGGGCATCCCCGGACCGCGAGTGCGGCTACGCGTCACCGGTTCCGATTCCAAACACAACGACCATCGTGCTTCCATCTGGCCGATCGTTTACCGGAGTCGATTTGGAAACGGGGCAGCCGCAATGGTCACTTCGCTGGTTAACCAGTTTTGGTTGCAATGCGGCCGAACCGATCATTCACGACGGCAAGATGTTTCTTTGCTCGGGATACAATCGCGGCGCGGCGTTGTTCAAATTGACCGACGGCGAACCCGAGTTGATTTGGAAGAATAAAAACATGCTGAATCAACTGCATGGCTCGCTACTGCACGATGGCCATTTGTACGGGATCGATGGCGATATGGAGGCCGGTGCCCGGCTGACCTGTCTGAACTGGGAAACCGGTGACGTGGTATGGTCCGAAGACGATTCAAAGCCAGGTGGACTGAGCCTGGCCGATGGCAAACTGATTCTGTTGACCGAAGCGGGCGAATTGGTCTTCGCCGCAGCAACGCCGGCAGGATTCAGCGAGATTTCACGAGCCAAAGTGCTCGATGGCAAATGTTGGACGGTCCCGGTGTTATCATCAGGGCGCGTTTTTTGCCGATCGATCCAAGGCCAAGTCGCTTGCGTCGATCTCCGCGATTAAGATAGGGAACTCGCGATTCCCTCCCTCCTTCCTCCCCATCCAAAGGATGATCACTCGATGTCTCTCGATCGACGTGCCTTTATCGCTTCCACCGTTGCCGCTTCGACGTTGGCAGCCGCTCCCAAAATTCATGCAGCATCGAAGGACAAAAAGTATCGCACCGCGCTGATCGGATCGGGTTGGTGGGGCATGAACATTTTGCGCGAAGCGATTGCCGCGGGGCAAACCAAAGTCGTCGCCCTCTGCGATGTCGACCAAGACAAATTGGAACTCGCGGCCGAAGAGATCAACGATCTGTCGGGCGAAGAACCGAAGCTGTACGCAGATTTTCGCGAACTGTTTGAAAAGGAAGAGATCGAAATTGCGATCATCGCAACTCCGGATCATTGGCATGCTCTGAATACGTTGGCAGCGATCGAAGCGGGCGCCCACATTTTCATCGAGAAACCGACTGGCCATACAATCGGTGAAAGCCAAGCAATTTTGAAGGCCTCACGCGCGGCCGATCGCATCGTCCAAGTGGGACTGCATCGCCGCATTGGACCGCACCATGTTTCGGGAATGAAATTCTTGAAAGAGGGGGGGGCCGGCGACATCGGTCTGGTGCGAATGTTTGTCCACAGCCGCGGTGGCGCCGAAACACCAACCAAAAACAGTGCTCCGCCAGAGACACTCAATTGGGACATGTATTGTGGTCCAGCTCCGTTGCGTCCGTACAACCGCAAAATCCATCCGGGTGGTTTTCGCCAATATCTCGATTTTGCTAACGGTACGCTCGGCGATTGGGGCGTGCACTGGTTAGACCAGATGTTGTGGTGGTGTGATCAACAGTCTCCCAAAAGCGTTCATTCCACCGGCGGTCGTCCGGTTCGTGGCGAAGCCGTATTGAACGAGGACGTGCAAACCTCGGACGCCCCCGATTCACAAATCGCGACCTATCAATTCGACGACTTCACCGCGATTTGGGAACATCGCCAATTCGGAGGTGCCGGTCCAGAGAAGTCGACCGTGGGCTGCAATTTCTACGGAAGCAAGGGGACGTTCCACATGGGGTGGCGTGACGGATGGACTTTCTATCCGGACGATGCCCGCAAACCCGTGGTGCATGAAGACCATCAACTGCAAGAACCCGACGGGCACAATTTAAAATTGCTGTGGGCTGACTTTTTGCAATCGATTGAATCAGGTCGTCGTCCGACCGCGGATATCGAAATCGGTCATCAAGCCACTACGCTGAGTCTGCTGGGTATGTTGTCGCTCAAACTCGGACGCAGCGTGCGGTGGGATGGCGACGCCCAACGCATCATCGGCGATGACGAAGCCAACGGACTTCTAAAACGCAAATACCGAGCTCCGTGGACCTATCCTGAGATTGGTTAAATGCGATTTTCGACATTCCCAACCGTCCTGCGATCCACGCTGCTGCTTCTCGTTTTCCCATTTTTCATAATGGGTTCGACGTGTTGCTGGCCGCAGCAAAATGACAGTGAGCACAAAATCGTTTTCGACCGCGATGTTGCACCGATTTTTGTGTCTCATTGTCTTGAGTGTCACACGGGTGATGAAGCCGAAGGAGGCTTGTCGCTTATCGACGCAGCCATGGCGATGTCGGAATCCGACAGCGGATTCGCGATCCTCCCACACAATCCAAGCAACAGCGTGTTGTGGCAGCGGGTTGACGCCGACGAGATGCCGCCCAAACATCCGCTCGGCGCGGAAGACAAACGCACGCTAAAACAATGGATCGACGAAGGAGCTGCGTGGGGCACCAGCCCGATCGATCCGTATGCGACGTCGACGTCCACTCGAGCGGGACGCGATTGGTGGTCGCTGCAACCGCTTTCCGAGCCGACGGTCCCTGCGGTTTCCAATGACCGATGGTCTCGCAACCCGATAGATGCTTTTGTCTTAAAACGTTTGCAGGATGCGAATCTGACGCCTGCATCCGAAGCCGATCCACGCACGTTGATTCGTCGTGTCTATTTTGATCTTATCGGACTTCCGCCGACACCGGAACAAGTCGCGGCGTTTGTTTCGGATCCATCTGATGCCGCCTACGAAAATATCGTCGCCGATCTACTGGCATCCAAACACTATGGCCAGCGATGGGGGCGACATTGGTTGGACGTGGTACGGTTCGGTGAAAGCGATGGCTTCGAGCGAAACGCGGCTCGCAAGAATGCTTGGCACTATCGCGATTGGGTGATCGAGTCGCTTAACGCCGACATGCCCTACGACGAATTTGTGCGTCAGCAATTGATCGGAGATCAAATCAGTGGTGGGATCACGGGAGCCGCAGCGACTGGATTTTGGGTTGCCGGAGTTCATAACACCGTCATCGGCGGTAGCCCCCGAATGCGTGAATTGGCACGCCAAGACGAGATCGAAGAGGTGCTGGGTACGCTGAGCCAGAGCTTTCTTGGGCTGACCGTCCATTGTGCGCGATGTCACGACCACAAATTTGATCCGATTTCGCAGGAAGAGTATTACCAAATGGCGTCGTCGATCTCGGGGCTCGGCTTCGGTGAACGAGTCGAACAAACGCCAGAAGATCGAGATCGATTGGACAAACTGACATCCAAACTCGCCTCGCTACAGCATGAATTAGCTGCGATCGATCAAGCGGCACGTCGTGCGATCCTTGCCGACCGCAGCGGAGGGAACACCGCACTCACCAAGCCTTTGCCAGCGTTGGCGCGGTGGGAATTTGACGATGACTTGTCCGACAGCATTGGCGATTTAAACGGCACTTCGATTGGAAACGCCAAAGTCGAATCAGGCATGTTGATTCTGGACGGCCAAAGTTATGTTCAGACACCAGCCATTGCGACGACGATCAACGAAAAATCACTCGAGGCCTGGGTTCAACTTGATACGTTGGACCAATCCGGCGGCGCGGCGATCTCGTTGCAGAGACCGGATGGCAGCGTTTTTGACGCGATAGTTTTTGGCGAGAAAGATCCGAAACAATGGATGGCGGGCAGTAACGGTTTTGCACGAACGGAATCTTTTGCGGCAAGCCAAGAAGTCGACGCGGTGACACGTCCTGTGCACATTGCGGTGGTCTATCAAACCGACGGAACGATCGTCGCCTATCGTGACGGGGTTGCTTACGGAACGTCGGTTCGAAAATCGCCTTTGCAAACCTACGAGGCGGGGCAGGCTCAGATTTTGTTCGGGCTGAGGCATAAGCCCGCCGGTGGAAATCGATTCTTGCGTGCCAAATTGTATCGAGCCGCGTTCTACGACCGCGCGTTGTCGGCTGAGGAAATCCAAAAGTCCTCAAAAACTTTTGCCGATCACGTCACCGAACCGCAAATTGTGGCATCACTAAGTCCGGCCGAACGCAACCATCGTACATCATTGCAGAACGCCATTTCTGATACGCGAGCGGCAATCGAGCAGCACACTGCCGAGAGCCAGGCCAAAATCTATACGTTGACGCCTGGGTCTGGCGCAACCACACATGTGTTATTGCGTGGTGATCCCGCCAATGTCGGTGACGTCGTGGCGCCCGCAGGATTGCAGGCCGTGGCGGGAATCTCGGGCAATTTTGATTTGGCTGTGGATGCCCCCGAAGCCGAGCGTCGCCGCAAACTCGCCGACTGGGTCACCAGCAATGCCAACCCGCTACTGGCTCGCGTGATGGTCAACCGCATCTGGCACTATCATTTTGGCGTTGGCATCGTCGATACTCCCAACGATCTCGGCTTTAACGGCGGCCGTCCGACGCATCCCGAACTGCTTGAGTATCTTGCTTGGCAATTTCGTGGCAATGACTATCGGATGAAATCTTTGCATCATGCAATTGTGACCTCGAAAACGTATCGCCAAGCTGCACACGGTCTTGCACCGGACCGAAATGCCAAAGGACAAGCGATTGACGCAAACAACCGCTTGTTGTGGAGAGGTACGACACGTCGGTTCGAGGCGGAAGTGATTCGCGATGCGATGTTGGCCGTTAGCGGAAAATTGGACGCCGCCGCAGGCGGACCTAGTTTCATCGACGTCTCGGTGACGGAAAACAACGGCACGACCTATTACGAACCGCTCGATACCAACGACGAAGCATTTTGGCGACGAACGGTTTACCGTTTTAATCCGCGCGGTGGACGAAGTGCGTTGCTGGATACATTTGATTGTCCCGATTCCGCATCCACCGCACCCCGTCGCGCCGTGACGACAACGCCGCTCCAGGCACTGAGTCTCTTGAACAACTCGTTTGTTTTACAGATGGCCGATGCAATGGCGGAACGAGTTCGGTCCGAATTCCAGAATGACATTCCTGGGCAAGTGACGCGAGCATGGCGATTGGCGATCGCGCGTGCCCCCAGCGAAGAGGAGCGAGTGCTTTCCGAGCAACTTGTTCGCGATCACGGTTTGGCGGCATTGTGCCGCGGCCTTTTTAATGCCAACGAATTTGTCATGAATTGAGAAAGGCACCATCGATGTCAAATGCAAGTGATCTGATACCGCGTGGGGAGTTGATTGGATGAACTCGACTACAACCCGTCGCGACTTTTTCAATTGGGGTGTTAGCGGTCTTGGCGCCACCGCATTGGCATCGCTGATCCATCGCGAGACACCCTCCGCGTCGGCCTCGGAAGTGACGGTGCAGGCAAAAGCAAAACGGGCGATCCACATCTGTCTTGTCGGTGGACTCAGTCATGTCGACTCGTTTGATCCGAAGCCCGCACTCACGAAGATGCACGGCAAATCGCTGCAAACCGACGAGCAAGTGGATTTGTTCTTTGGGCAAATGGGTTTATTGCGTAAGCAGGACTGGGACTTCAAACCTCGCGGAGAAAGTGGACTGCTTATCTCTGAAATGTTTCCCCACATTGCCGAGTTAGCCGACGATCTGACGATTTTGCGGTCGATGGAATCGAAGTCGGCGAATCATACTCCGGCACTGTTCTTGGCCAATAGTGGTTTCGAGTTCAATGGTTTCCCTTCGATGGGAAGCTGGATTTCCTATGGGATGGGAATGGATAATGAAACGCTGCCGGCCTACGTCGTGCTGAATGATGAACGCGGGGCGCCCAATACCGGTGCATCGACATGGAGTAGTTCGTTCTTGCCATCGAACCATCAAGGCGTGGTGCTTCGCGGTGGCGATCAACCGGTTCGAGACTTATTCCCGGCTCAGAATTTGAGTTCGGCGGACACTGCGACCCGCGAATTTATTAATCAAGTCAACCGCGCTCACGCCGATCGCAACCCGCAGGATGCAGCATTGATAGCGCGAGTGAAGGCATACGAATTGGCGGCCAAGATGCAAACGTCGATTCCCGCCGTCAGCCGTTTTTCGGACGAATCGCTGACCACGCAACACGCGTACGGCATCCACGAGAAACAGACCGCCGATATGGGCAGACGTTGCTTGCTGGGACGACGGTTGTTGGAACAGGGCGTGCGCTTTGTGCAATTGTTTTCCGGAGGACCGATTGCAGGAAGTCCACGCGCCAGCTGGGATGCTCACGAAAACGTCAAAGAAAACCACACGGTCGAAGCGGGACGTATCGACAAACCGGTCGCCGCCCTACTGCGTGATTTGAAACAGCGTGGCATGTTGGAAGACACACTGGTGTTGTTCACTACCGAATTTGGTCGCACCCCGTTCGCTCAGTCTGCCGCGAATCAGGTCGGCCCAGGACGCGACCACAATCGCTACGGATTCAGTTGCTGGATGGCCGGTGCGGGATTGAAGCCAGGAATCGCGGTTGGCAGCACCGACGAACTTGGTTGGAAGGCGGTTGAGCGTCCCATCCCTTGGCACGATTTCCATGCGACGGTTCTGCATTTGTTCGGTATCGATCACGAAAAACTAACGTTCTACCACAATGGCATCCAGCGGCGTTTGACAAACGTCCATGGGGAGGTGGTCCGTGAGGTTTTGGCGTAACGATTGGGTCTTGTCCATCGTCTGGCGAAGGCTGCTACGCCGTTAAATTCGTCATTTGGGTCGAGCGTCATTAATCCCACTCGTTTTTTGCGTTGCTGAGGCGGTTGCGACAACCAAGGGGGCGAAAAGGAGGTTTCCCCGTGTTAGGATCTTGCAATCAAGAATCAAAGTTTAACCTTGTATCAAAAACAGGAATCAAAATGTTGCTTCAATCCATCACGGTTCGCAAACCGTGGGCCATGTTTAGTCTCGTTTGCGGAATGGTCATCGGCGGAGCCGTCGCAGCGGCCGGCGAAGTCGATCCACAGCAAAAGGATTGGTACGAAAAGTACAAGAATCAACAAAACATTCCACCCGCCGATGAGATGTTATTGAACACCGACGCGGAACCCGACTTGTCCGAAGGGTTCACCTCCCTGTTCAACGGAAAAGATTTGACTGGTTGGTCCCCCAAGGGCGGCACGTGTACGTTCGAAGCGAACGACGGAGTGCTGAAGGGAACCTGCGTCCCTGGATCGCCAAGCACTTACCTGTCCACCGACAAAGATGACTATCGTGATTTCATCTTTACATGCGAGATGAAATGGGAAGTCAACGGAAACTCGGGTGTGATGTTTCGCGCTCAGTCGAAGACATCCGAATCGAAGAAGGGCGTCAAGTCGGAAACCGTGTTTGGACCGCAAGCGGAAATGGAAGGGATTACCGGCGACCGCCATTGGTCCGGCGGCATCTACGGTCAAAGCTGCGGTGGTTACTTCTATCCGCTGTGGTTGAAAGAGCATCAAGAGGTCCGCGCGGCACTAAAGAAAACCGACTGGAATCGCTTGACAATCATGGCCAAAGGCAACGTCGTCAAAACATGGCTCAACGGTGTTCCCGCAGCCCACTGGGTCGACGATGGCACTTATCCCGAGGGCTTCTTTGGACTGCAAATCCATGCCGGCAAAAGCGGCACGGTGCTGTGGCGTGACATCCGCGTCAAAGAACTGACGCAGTAACGAGCTTTTTTTAGGCTGCAAATTACCGCATTTGCGTTTCGCAGCTACGCTCGCCAGAGCGTGGATTGTTGACGACCAATGCGGATCACCACCTTCTGGCGAAGGTAGCTACCTGAAAATCGTTCACGGCGTTACCCTCGCCCCACCTCAAGATCATTCCCACCATGGTTTCCATTACCAAGACGCTACTTCATTCCCTTTGCAAACGAGTGCTCTTGGCTGTCGCACTGCTGATCGGCATCACCGGCCCGTCCCCAGCGGCGACCGAAGCCGATGTGATCGTCTATGGCTCGACGCCGGGCGGTTTCTGCGCGGCGATTGCTGCGGCCCGCGAAGGTGCCTCGGTGATTCTGCTTGAACCCACCGATCACGTGGGCGGCGTCAACACCGGCGGTCTCTGCTTTAGCGATTC
>NZ_JBFHFD010000249.1:0-11587 GCF_041583735.1 Novipirellula sp. | reverse complement strand
CGCGGTGATGTTTCGATCGCGGCCCCGATCTTCGGAATCAAAGTCGTGTTTGTCGCCTTGCTTTTGACGTTTGTCGGCGGCGAACAATTGCCGCGATCGGTGTGGTATGCCGCTGCGTTAGCGGCAACAGGGATTGCCTTGATCCAGTGGACCGGACGAAGCCACCCCCACGACGTGGTGATGACCATCGTGTTTGCGCTTTCGGCTGCGTTTTCCTACGCGGCGTTTGATTGTTTGGTCCAACTCTGGGCACCCGCCTGGGGTGCGGGCCGCTTTCTGCCGATTGTCTTTTGGATGGTCGGGGCTGCATCGCTTTGCCTGACTCCCTGGGTCCAGTGGTCCAAATTTAAAGACGCCACCATCCGTGCCAATCTGTTGCCTGGGGCGACGTTTGTGGCACTGCAAGCGGTTAGCATCACCGTTGCGGTCGCCCTATTCCACGACGCCGCGCGGATCAACGTGGTCTATGCGATGCGAGGGCTTTGGGGCGTCGCGTTGGCCTGGGCTGCGGCAAAAATCTGGGGCGGTGCCGAGGCCGATCATGGTCGCCAAACGATGATCACTCGTTTGATCGGCGCCAGCCTGCTCACGGTCGCCGTCATCCTGGTCATTTTCTCGCGGACTTGAGACGCCCCCCTGTTCGGTCTCCGCTCGCATGGCGGCTGCGCTCTATAATAGCCGACGTTCTGGACCTCCCTGATTCCCCCGCCTCCTCCTAACGCCGAGCTTCCTGCATGCCAATCCTCAACCGAATCGCTATTGGCTCACTGATCCTTTTCTGCCTTTTTGTGATCGACCAGGCATCCGTGTTCGCCCAATCCGAAACCGCCGCGGTTGTGACGTGTAGTGAAACCCCCGATTCCATTCAGGTCACGGTGCGGGGCAAACCGGTGCTGACGTACAACAAGACGTTCCAAGAACCACCGCAGGGCATGGACCCAATTTACCGACGCAGCGGCTACATCCATCCGCTGTACACCCCAAGCGGACGTATGGTCACGGGCGACTTTGCACCGGACCATGCTCATCAACACGCGTTGTTCGGCGCGTTCGTCAACACGACATTCCAAGGCAAACGAGTCGACTTTTGGAACCAGCACAAACGAACCGGCAACGTGTCGCATCACAAGGTGATCGAGGTCAACAGCGGTGACCAAGTGGGATCATTCACCGTCGAATTGCGACACGAAGCGTTCACCACCCCGGATCCGCCCACGCCGGTGCTGAAAGAACAATGGACCGTCCAGGTGCATGCTAAGACCGAACCTGGATTTGTCGTCGACATCCGATCCATTATCACCTGCGTCGCCGACTCGCCGCTGAGAATCAACCCGTACCACTACGGCGGAATGGCATTTCGCGGTAACAATGAATGGGTCACCGTCGAAAGCGAAAAAGCGATCAACGACTATCTCAAAGCGAGAGACGCAGGACAGCCACTTGCGAAACCCGACATGGACGTTGCTCGACATCAATTTTTGACGAGCGAGGGCAAAGGCCGATTTGACGGCAACGGATCGCATGTGAAGTGGGTGGATTTGTTTGGACGTGTCGACGGAGAGCAATGTGGTATCGCGATGCTCAGCCACAGCAAAAACTTTCGCTTTCCTCAAGCGGTTCGCTTACACCCCAGCAAACCTTATTTCTGTTTCGCTCCGATGGTCGATGGCGAGTTCACTCTCGAGCCAAACGAGACGTACGTCTCGGAATACCGTTACATCGCTCACGACGATGCACCGGACGCGGCAACGATTGAACAAGCTTGGTTTGAGTTCGCCAAGTAAAGAATTCGGACGACCGACGAGACATTCGTCGGCGGCAATCCGCTGACCCGACGAGTGCAATCGATCGATGATCGGCCGCAGACCAGGTGCGTTTCGTCGAACGCACCTAGCCCTACGGCTGTTCATCAACCATTAAATTGACTCGACGCTTGGCGGACATTTCTGTCGGGACGAGTGTCTTGGGCGGGATTAGGATTGGGGCCAAGCGGTCGCTGTCATCGGCTTAGGTCGTCGCTAAACGCATCTCTTCCCATTCATTCACAGCAGGCATCAAATCTTCGCCGGCTGCGGCCAAACCAAATTTCTCTCGCAGATTGACTTCCGGCGAAGCCAGGTCCGCGACCGAGTCGATGATCGAATCGGGGCTGAAGGCATAGTTAACCAAATCGTCAAACCGAGTGCCGCCCGATAGCGCCAACACCGTTTGATACCCCATCTGCACGCCACCAAAAATGTCCGTTTCCATGGTATCGCCAATCACCACGGTCTCGGACGTCGCGAGTCCCAACTGCTTGCGTGCCGCACGCATCATTACGGGACTCGGTTTACCAACGCTGGCCGCTTTCTTTCCCGTCGCTGTTTCGAGAAAGGCAACAACCGCACCACAACCGGGGCGAGTTCCGCCGGCGGTAGGACAGTTCGGATCAATGTTGGTGGCGACGAGCTTCGCCCCAGCAAGGATCATACGCGTCGCCGCTTCCAACGACTCGGCAGTCACCGTACGGCCTTCGCCGACAACGACATAGTCGGGATCGCTGTCGACAATCGAGTAGCCGTTTTGGTGCAGAGCCTGCAGCAGGCCCCCTTCGCCAATCACGTATGCGGTCCCGCTAGGCTTCTGCTTTGAGAGAAACCTTGCCGTTGCCATTGCACAGGTGAAGATATGTTCTTCGCCAACACCGATCCCCATACGCTTCAGCTTCATCGCCACGTCGCGGCGTGTTCGCTGACTGTTGTTGGTCAGGAACAAGAAAGGGTGGTCCTCTCTTTTAAGTCGATCAATGAAGACATCTGCACCGGGAATCAGCTGACTCCCTTTGTAGATGACACCATCCATGTCGATCAAAAATCCAAGTTTATCCGTCACGTTCACTATCTCCGGGGGTTCGAAATACAAATCGAATTCACGGACAACGCAACAACTGTTCCCATTCGCACAGCCCCTCGCCCGCTTGGATCCCGTTTTTGAACCGCCGACTGGTGATCTTGAAACGGCCGGACCGATTGCCTCCCTTAAGCTCTGCTTTGGGTTAAATAGATCCGTGACGAAAGGAAAGATAAATTCTTGGTGAAAGCAAGCAATTCAACTCAGCACGAGCAAGGACTGCTGCAAACGATAGCAGTCTCGATCGCCCCAAGCAAAGAAGCGCTCAGGAAACAGGCAACCACCCGATCAAAGTAGCGGCCGGCAAACTTCGCCATCGCCGCCGTTCCGCCCCCTATTTCCGTTTCATGCGATGGGGTCGATCGATCCGATCTGGGGGGAAATGGACTTTCAATCGTGGCAAGTCCTCGTATTCGCTGGCCGCATCAGGTTGCGATTGCGGTTCGATGGCAGGAGCCCTCGGTGGTGGGCTCGTTGTCTGCACCGCCGCCGCAGGGTTTAGCCCTTGGCTCGGATCGCTCGTCGTCCGCGGTTTAAACCAACGCCCTAAAGGCCCCGCTAAAAGAGCGGGCAGCAGAATCAGGTCTCCCACCAATGCGGTGGCCAACATCAACAGCATCAGCGTTCCAAAACGCTGCGTTGGCGTGAACGTTGAAAGCGCAAAGACAAACAGCCCGAGTCCTCCGACCACGGTGGTTTGCGTCATCGCGGGGCCGACGCGGCGATACGTCTCGATCACCGCTTCGACGCGGGTCATCCCTCGATCCAGATTCGTGCGGAACCACGACAAAAAGTGAATCGTATCGTCCACTGCAACTCCCATTGCCACCGAAGCGGTCATCATCGTGCCAATATCAATCGCGACATCCAAGTGACACATCACGCCAAAGACAAGCAGGACGGGGAACACGTTGGGAATCATCGCAATCGCGCCGGCCATCACCCCATTGCCAAGATTCGACGGAGTCGCCCAAGACCATGGCAATCGACCAGGATTCAGCAGCATTGCCATCACGATTGCAATCAGCACAAAAGCAAGGGCAATCGATTCGAGCAAGCTATACAGCAACGTCCGCTGAGCCTTGTAGACGACAGGAATCACACCGGTGTAGATCGTTTGTAGCGAACCGGAACCCTCGACATTGGGGAACCGGTCCGGCGTCAACGCGGCTTGCACCGGCTTGGATGCCACGGCGTTCGCGTCGATCCACCGCGTCGCGGATTCACGCAACTTGGGATCTGCGGGTTGATCTCCAACCCACATCACCGCACTGGAGGCCGCCACCATTTGGTTCCATTTCTCGCTGCCGATCTCGAGTTTAGAATCGGCGGCGGTGGGATCGAGCCAGCCGACACGAATTCTCTCGTTCGCTAACAATTCCTTTAACGTCGAGAGATAAATGCTTCGTGTATCAATCGTCTCTGGATCAATCAGCAGTTTTGCGGCGTCAAGCGATTCAGGGCGTTCATGGCCAACCAGCACGACGACATCTTTGCCAGACAATTTCCGAGGTTCGCCGTCAGCATCGCGTTTGAGCGACGTCAACAACAATTCTCGCGTATCGTAGGCCCGCATGACCGGTTCCACCGCTGTCCTTAGCGTGCTGATGAAGCGACCATAGTCAACGTCTGACAATGCACCGACTCGCAAGCTGATCCGCCACAATTCGCTGCCCGCAAACGGTCCCTCTTTTTCAATCCGCACGTAATCGCTTTGCAGCAATTGGTCACGCGACTCGAGCAATTTGCGATTGACGATCGATCGACGTGGGTCGTAGGAATTACTGGGCGGCGGAAGAGGGGGCAAGAACGTGTCGGCGCTCATCGTTTGGCCAACGACGTCCATTCCCGTTTCACCGAGCGTTCGCCGCACCACTTGGCTGACGCGGGCAACCATCTCGGCACGCTCAAGCATGTTAAGCGGATGGGCTTCTGCGGTGGAATTTTCCGTAGCTGGTTTCGCCAGTCGGTTCTGCACCAAATCGGATTCGGCCAGCGACGAACTGGGCACTCGCACGATCATTTCCATCGGGACCAATTTGCCGAAATGGTCTTCCAACCAAGCATAGTCACGAATGATCCGTGATTCGGAATCAAACAACTTCAGCAATTGCACCGATGTTTTGATGTGCCTTAGCCCCATCGCTCCGACGAACAACACCGTCAAACAGGCGATACTGACCAACGCATGATGCGACGTGACCCAGCGTCCCACCGACGCCCACCACTGGGCAAAGTAACCTTCCGGAGCATCGTCATGAGGGCTGCCATTGGACATCGCTGCTTGACTAGCCGCCGCTTTTTCTTTGTCATCGCGGGCGAGATCCGAAGCTGGCGAAAACGTTTGCAGCGCGGCGGGCAAATAAGAGAACAAGATGCCCAACGTGACCATTACCCCAATCGCCGAGTACAAACCAAAGTTGCTGATCGGCGCCAAATTGCTGGTAAACAGCGATGCCAAACCAATCGCGGTCGTAAACGAAGCGAGCGTGCAAGGCAAAATCGCATGCCGCAGCGCTCGCCCGGCCGCTCCGACTTCGCCGCCGGCGCGGACCTCGTCACGATAATAATTGACCACATGGATCGCGCCCGAGAGTCCCAGCACATAGACCAACGAAGGCATGCTCATCAAGATCGCATCGACCTTGCCGCCAGTCCACCACACCATCGCCATGCTGAGCATCGCGGCACTGCCACCGACAACGAACACCATCGTGGTGATCTTGATGCTGCGAAAACAGATGTACGACAATACGATCCCGATCACCAGGCTGTAGCCAAGCAAACGGATCAACGTGACGGTCCCCTCTTCGTCGATCGCGACGTTGTCCACAGGCGGACCACCCAATCGAAGTGGCGGCATGCCCGCGACCGTTTCGGCGGGCTGGCGATTAAACGGCGGAGGTGCAGTCGATGGCGGCGGAGCAGGGCGAACCCCCGAATCTTCGGCCAATTGCAACAATCGCCCGCGAGGTCCGCCGGCAACTCCACGCCCTAAAACGTAGGGCAAGTTGTCTTTGGCAATCTCGGTTAAGGTCACCACCACACAGGTCAATCGCGGCGGGGGGGTGACATCGACCGAGTCATAGACGGCATACCAGACGTAGTCCTGTTCGGCGGTCGAGGCGGCTCGCAATTGGTCAAGCGATCCGTCAAAACGGTCTGCCAAAATCGCCTCAAAGTTCTGCTTGACCCGCTCGTCAAAATCCTCCGGCAACTCGTCTCGTCGTGACGCGGGAATCTCGTTGCGAAACGATTCAATCTTCCAATCAAATTCGTAAGGCACCGCGTTCGCGAATAAAGTCCCCGTCAATCGTTCCAGTGCCAATCGCCGAGCCACGGTGGCACGCATCGATTCGTCGGTCAAATCGATCGGCCATAGCGCCCCGCCCTCGGCCGATAATTCATTCGCAATCGAATCCCCGGTTTCAACCGTATGAAACATCGGTGCACAAATCAGTGAAGGATCATTGTAAAACGGATTGGTCGCTTGATCGTCCGTCGCTTCGCCAAAGGCAGTGATAAACGTGCCTTCGAGTGCGTAGTTACCGGTCGCCCGTTTGATCGTACGGATCAACGCCGCCGGTCCGGTCATCGCTTCTTCCCAGCGATACAAATTGCCATCCGGGGTGATGTAGTACCAATCCCCGGATGCCGAGCGGACCCATTTTTCCTGCAGGTTCCCCCAGTTGTCGTTTTTGCGACCGGTGTTCAGCAGTCCCAGCTCTTTGCCCTTCTCGCGAGCGCGAGCGTATTCGGCGCGAACCTCGGCGGACCGGCCGAAGGCGGGATCATAGTCGTCGGACTCGTGACGCAGTTTTTGCTCGAGCAATTGCAAACGTTGATCGCCGCTGGTGCATCCCGGCCATGTGGCCAATACGAAACTTTCGCCCACGAAATGGTCTGCGAACCATTCCAGTTCAGCGGTTTCCGGAAAATCACTCGGCAACCAATCTTTGACTTCGTTCTGCGTCTCGCCCAAGCTCAACCGAGCCGCACGAAAAACCGATGGCAACACGAAAAAGAAGACCATCAAGATGGCCAACGCATAGGTGACCCCCAGCGGGCTGCGTCGCTCTAACAGGGGCTGTTTCATAGTGGTGTTTGCGTTGGAAATTCGGATGATGCGGAATTCTGCGAGGATGTGTGGATCACGGAATCATTCTCAGGACGAGGGGGGAGGACACGGGGGGTGAGCATGATTTCAACCGCGGCGAGATGCCCCCATTTTGCCAGAAGCACCCCAGATCCGCGAGATTTTGGCCCAACCCAACCTATCCCCTTTTCTCGGCTCGTCTTATCGTGCCAATCCTCACTGCACGAATAACGCACTTAAGCTAACGATCCCAAGCCTTGGGGTCTACTTCACATTGGCAATACCAAGCCGCTCCAGCTCAAAGGTTTTCTCCCCGTCAGATAGGATGTACCAATCGCGGAATCTGTACTGACAAATGGCTAGCTATCTCCCATCAATCACCCCAGCTACCAAGTCATCCCAAGTTCCGAAAGAGTGTCGATTCACCCCGCAGCCGACGGTCGAGGTGACTGACCGGGCCACCGCCATTCTAATCAGCCCGCCGGTAAGCCGCCCAACGCCATCCACGATTATTGAGAATCGGCGTTGATTGCCCCGCCCGCGACGCGGATCCGTTAAACTGGCACGGCTCGCCCCGCCCCTAGCGCTCGGCCCCGCCGCTAGCGATCGCCCCCGCTGCTGCCATGCCGCCTCGCTACCTTCGAGATGGCGGCGTCCCACCTTTGCCAGCCCGCCTTCCCGTTAATCGAGACGTTTGTGATGACAGTGCCTTGGATGCCAACACGATTGGCGTGGACAACCACTTTGTGGATGCTCGTTAGTTCCGCGATCGCGATTGCTGCCGACAGTGGCGATTCCGCAACAGTCGCGTTCACCATCGATCCCACCGTAGCTCACCAAGGATACGATGGCGAGCAGTGTTGGGTGCACGCACGCGCGGGGGCGATTCCGGCGTCGGATCCCGAGGGGCAACCGTCCGTCGTGATGACGATGCAGAAATTATTGCTGAGCGGATCGGACGTCTTTTATCCGCTGCACCAGACTCGTTCGGATAATCTCGGCGACACCTGGAGTGCTCCGGTCGAGCTGAATGCATTCGATCGCCAACATGTCGCCGCCGACGCTTCGGCACCGCTTCCCGGCGGCGCCTCGGTTGCCCCCGACTTGGTGCGACCGGGTGATGAAACCACCGTTTGTGACTTCGCCCCCAAGTGGCATGCCGCCAGCCAGCGATTGCTGGGGATTGGGCAAACCGTATGGTATCGCGACAATCGGGTGATGCACGCGTCGCCTCGCGGGATTGCCTACGCCACATTCGAACCCTCCAAAAACCAATGGTCCGATTGGCAAACCGTCAACATGCCCGCGGATGTCAAATTCAATAACGCGGGTGCGGGCAGCGTCCAACGTGTCGACTTGCCAGGCGGCGACATCTTGCTGCCGATCTATTTCCGAAATCCGACTCGGTCCCAATACTCGGTGACCGTGGTTCGCTGTCGCTATGACGGCCACACGCTACAGTACGTCCAGCATGGCGATGAGTTGACGATTCCGGTGAAACGCGGACTCTATGAACCGTCGTTGACCCAATTTGGCGGCCGCTACTATTTAACGATGCGGAACGACGATCACGGTTACGTTTGTACCAGCGATGATGGAATGCATTTTGAAACGCCTCGTCGCTGGACGTTCGACGATGGCAGCGATCTGGGCAATTACAACACTCAACAGCACTGGGTGACGCACCGCGACGGATTGTTCCTGGTCTACACTCGCCGGGATGCAGATAACGACCATGTTTTTCGGCATCGTGCTCCGCTGTTTATCGCCCAAATTGATCCCGATACCCTGCAAGTGATCCGCGAAACAGAGCAAGTGGTCGTTCCGGAGCACGGTGCTCGGCTGGGGAACTTTGGTGTTACCGAAGTCTCACCGACCGAAACGTGGGTGACGGTGACCGAATGGATGCAGCCCGACGGAGTCGAGAAACATGGCAGCGATAATCGCGTCTATGTTGCCAAGTTGAAGTGGGATCGCCCCAATCATGCATGGCAGGGCGACAGTCACACGGGGGCCAAATCAACAACCAACGCGAACAAGGCCTGGAAGACGATCGCTCCCTACTTTTCGCCACCCCAAAAGTTCGCGGACGATTTCGGCGTTTACTCCTCTCCGCTGAGATTCAAGGACGGGTCGCCGGTTCAAACTCGCGAGCAGTGGAAACGTCGCCGCAGCGAAATCCTAGCGGACTGGCAATTGATGCTGGGTCAGTGGCCGCCGCTGATCACGCAGCCCGAGGTGGAATCGCTAAAAACGGAGCGACGCGAGAATTTCACGCAGCACCAGATCCGCTTTCAGTGGACACCAAACGAGAAAACGACCGGTTATTTATTGGTTCCCGATGGCGAGGGCCCCCATCCCGCCGTGGTCACGGTGTTTTACGAGCCCGAGACCGCGATCGGGCAAGGGACGCCGAATCGTGATTTCGCATTGCAGCTTGCTCGCCGCGGATTCGTCGTGTTGTCGATCGGAACGACCGAGGCGACTGCGGCAAAAACGTACTCGCTTTATCACCCCAGCATCGAGGATGCAAAAATCCAGCCGCTGTCGATGTTGGCCTACGCCGCGGCGAACGCTTGGCACGTCTTGGCCAATCGTCCCGAGGTGGATTCGCAGCGGATTGGGATCGTGGGACATTCCTTTGGTGGCAAATGGGCAATGTTCGCTTCGTGTTTGTTCGACAAATACGCCTGTGCCGCCTGGTCCGATCCGGGAATCGTGTTTGACGAAGCACGACCGAGCGTGAATTACTGGGAACCTTGGTACCTCGGTTATCACCCCAAACCGTGGCGGCAACGCGGGCTGATCCGCGACGACAATCCGGCGCGCGGGCTCTACCCAAAACTGGTCACCGACGGTCACGATCTTCATGAACTGCATGCGTTGATGGCACCGCGACCGTTCCTTGTTTCGGCAGGCTCAGAAGATCCGCTGTCGCGCTGGCAGCCACTGAATCACAGCGTTGCCGTTAACGCAATGCTTGGCTACCGTGATCGTGTCGCAATGACGAACCGCCCCGAGCACTCACCCAACGATTCGTCTAACGAAGTGATCTACGCGTTTTTTACCCATTTCTTGCGAGCTCACTAAGCTCGTTTCATCACGATCGCTTCCTTGGTGCCTCCCCTAACACTCCCTTACACTACGGAAAAGCGAAGCACATGCTATCACGATGTAATCACTTGTTTTTCGCAAACAGACCATTGCATAAAACCTGTGGGTGCGTGAGAATCATGCTTGACATTGCGAGGCTCAATTCCTTGCAACGCGCGGCACGACAACGTGTCGTCTCTCCGCTTCATTGCCCGATTCCATTCCATGGTGACAGGGAAGTGAATCCAACCACTTGCCTGCCGCTTTTTCCGATCGCATTCAAAGGACTGATTTCATGCTGCATTTGCCAGGCGAGCCCACGGTTGCTAAGGAACCGTTGGCGGTGCAAAAGCCAGTGAATGACCCGGTGACCAACGAGATTGACCAACTGCGTCGCGACATCTTGTGCAAATTCGAAGCGAGTAGCTACCGACAACTTCGCGGCATTGATGTTACTGTTGGTGACATCGGAGCCGTGGAACTTCGCGGTGAGATCGAGAGCTTTTACTTGCGACAAATGGCTTACCAAACGGCGATCGAGATCCCCGGTGTCGATACGGTTACCGATCGCATCACCGTCCGCTCGTGCTAGTGCTCCCGCTTCGTTGACGCCCGCTTCGTTGACGCCCCTAGCCAATACATCACTGTGGCTTCTCTCGATGACTCGTCATCTGGCTCGGTCGCAGCGATCGGACCGTTCGAAGTCTGCTTGCCGCGGCCTCGGGCTGCTCCGCACTGAGCCCCTCCGCAATAAGCCCTATCGGGTTGGGCGGCAAAGCAAACGGCAATGGACGAGTGTCGTCCGGTGTCTTACTTGTGACAGTTTGCGTCTGATTTGGAACATTTCGGGCTGGTTTTTACCGTTCACCGCCTCTCCTCACAGCCCCGCTAGATGTGTTAGGTTGGTTTGGCGAACGAATCACTCCCCAAACTCCCCTGAAATCCAATCCGATGGCAATGCAGCGACGACCTCTTGGCAATACTGGACTGACACTTCCCGTCCTTGGTTTTGGCGCCTCCTCGATCGGTGCCGAATTTCGCCAAGTGGATGTGGGCGAGGCACTCAAAGCGGTGCATGTCGCGTTGGATCGCGGGATGAACTACATCGACACCGCAGCCTACTACGGTCGTGGGATGAGCGAGATCATGCTCGGCCGAATGCTGCCCGACGTGCCTCGTGACTCGTATCTGTTAAGCACGAAGCTAGGCCGCTTTGCTCCGAAGCATTTTGATTTCAGTGCAAAAAGGGTTGCCGAAAGTATCGACATTTCGCTCGAGCGGATGCGAATCGATCACATCGATATGGTGTTTTGCCACGACATCGAATTTGTCGACCTCGACCAAATCGTTAACGAAACCATCCCCGCGCTGAAAAAGGAAGTCGAAAAGGGCAAGGTGCGTTTCATTGGCGTGAGCGGTTATCCCATGAAGATCTTCTTGGAGATGCTCAAGCGATCCGATCTCGATGTGGTGCTGACCTACAACCACTACACGCTGCAAAACGACATG
>NZ_JBFHFD010000248.1:0-11655 GCF_041583735.1 Novipirellula sp. | reverse complement strand
TACACTTCACTTCGAAATTTTGAAATACTGGAAACGCAACCATGCCGCTTTGGCAAATTGATATTTATCCGGCCGAAGGTCAAGTCGATCGTGAAGCCAAGCGAACCCAAGAAGAAATTCACGAACTTGGGCTGCATGACAATGTGGACGTCGACTGTGCCCGCAGCTTTTTGATCCAAGGTGATTTCGCTCACGAGCAAGCGGTCCAGCTTGCCAACACCCTGCTGGTGGACGCCGTTACCGAACGTTCGGTCGTGGCGATTGCCGGCCAAGACGTGCTTAACGAGCCGCCCGGTGACAGTTTGACGCTCGTCAATGTCCTGCCCAAGCCAGGCGTGATGGACCCGGTGGCCGCCAGTACGATTGCGGCAGCCAAGGACATCGGGTTCAACGTCGACGCCGTGCGGACGCTTCGCAAGTTTTGGATCAGCGATGTGGACGATTCGGTGCTCGATGCAATTTGTCGCCGAGCACTCTCGAACGACTCGGTCGAGCAGGTTGTGGTGGGACCGCTCGAAATGGACCAGCTTGATGTCGGATCGGCCGGCCAGTTCGAGCTCAAGACGATTCCAATTCGCAAGCTCAGTGATGCGGAACTCGAAACGCTTTCCAAAGAAGGCCAGCTCTATCTGACGTTGGTCGAGATGCAGACGATTCGCGATCACTTTGAATCGATTGGTCGCGACCCGACCGACATCGAACTCGAGACCGTTGCCCAAACGTGGTCCGAGCACTGCAGCCACAAAACGCTGGCCGGTCGCATCCATTATCGCGGCCCCGGTGCCGACGGGACCCCCGAGGCGGACGAGCGTCAGTACGACAACATGCTCAAAGAAACGATCTTTGCCGCCACGCAAACGATTCGCAAAACACTTGGCGATAACGATTGGTGTGTCAGCGTGTTTAAAGACAACGCGGGCGTCGTCACCTTTGATGACGAGTACCATGTTTGTTTCAAAGTCGAAACGCACAACCATCCCTCTGCACTGGAGCCTTATGGTGGTGCGAACACAGGACTCGGCGGCGTCATCCGTGACCCAATGGGCACCGGGATGGGCGCCAAGCCGGTTTGCAATACCGACGTGTTCTGTTTCGCGCCGCCGGACACCGATCCCACCGGTTTGCCACCTGGCGTGCTGCATCCTCGGCGGGTGATGAAAGGGGTGGTTTCCGGAGTGCGTGATTATGGCAACCGGATGGGCATTCCGACCGTCAATGGCGCGGTTTACTTTGATCGTCGTTATCTCGGCAATCCCTTGGTGTATTGCGGCAACGTCGGCATCATTCCCGTTGGCATGGAAGAAAAGGAAGTCCAGCCTGACGATTTGATCGTGGCGATCGGTGGACGCACGGGCCGTGATGGAATTCATGGCGCAACATTCAGTTCAGCGGAATTGACCAGCGAATCCGAATCGCTCTCCGGGGGTGCGGTGCAAATCGGTAACGCGATCACCGAAAAGATGGTGCTCGAGGTGTTGATGCAGGCTCGCGATCGGGGACTGTTTAACGCCGTGACCGATTGTGGTGCGGGTGGTTTTTCGAGTGCGGTGGGCGAGATGGGCGAAAAGCTCGGCGCCGAAGTCTGGCTCGAAAAGGCGCCGCTGAAATACGAAGGTCTTAGCTACACCGAAATCTGGATCTCCGAAGCGCAAGAGCGAATGGTCTTGTCGGTGCCGCAAGATTCGTGGGACGAACTTCGCGAGCTTTGCGAAAGCGAAGGGGTTGAAGCGGCGATTCTAGGACGCTTTGCTGCGACCGGTCGTCTGCAACTGACTTACCACGGCAACGTTGTCGGCGATGTGTCGATGGAATTTTTGCACGATGGACGACCGCCGATTATTCGCGATGCTGTCTATCACCCCGCACCGACGACGAAGGCCAAATTGCCATCGCTGGACGATGCTGGTCATCGCGACGTGCTGTTGAAAATCATGGGCAGCCTGAACGTCGCCAGCAAGCACTGGATCATCCGCCAATACGATCACGAAGTCCAAGCGGGCAGCGTCGTCAAACCGTTGGTCGGGCCGATGTGCGATGGTCCAAGCGATGCGGCGGTTGTCAAACCACGACTGGAAAGTCGTCGCGGTTTGGTGATTTCGTGCGGCATGAATCCTCACTACGGTGACTTTGACACCTACCACATGGCAACCTCGGCGATCGACGAAGCGATGCGAAACGCAGTGGCGGTTGGTGCCGATCCGGCCAAGGTCGCGATCCTCGATAATTTCTGTTGGGGGTACACCGATCGCTCCGAAACACTCGGTTCGTTGGTCCGCGCCGCGATCGCGTGCCAAGACATGGCGGTCACGCTGGGGACTCCGTTTGTCAGTGGTAAAGACAGCCTGAACAACGAGTTCAGCTACAACGATGCGGATGGCAATCGTCAAACGATCGCCATCCCGCCGAGCTTGCTGATCAGTGCGATGGGGCAAATTGATGACGTCGCCAAAGCGATCACGATGGATGCCAAGGCGGCGGGCAATGCCGTCTTCTTGGTCGGCGAAACCAAATCGGAACTCGGTGGATCGCACTTGTTGCTTTCCCTCGGACTCGATGGCGGTCAAGTGCCAACGGTCGACGCGGTGCGAGCCAAGAATACCTTTGCCGCAGTCCATCAAGCGATCGGTGGACGCATGATCCGCGCCTGTCACGATTTAAGTGAAGGCGGTTTAGCGGTCGCCGCGACCGAAATGGCGATGGCTGGCGGGTTGGGAATGAGTTTGAATATCGACGCGATCTGCAAGAAATCGGGGCTCTCGGCGACCGAGGTGATGTTCAGCGAGTCAAATACCCGCTTCCTTTGCGAAGTACCAAGCGACCAAGCAGACGCATTTGCCGAGCTGTTCGCAAAGGCAGCTGTTTCTGCGACACGGCTTGGTACAATGGACGGCTCCGGCAAATTGGCGATCATGACCGATGCCGGACCTGCGCTAAGCGTTTCGCTGGCCGATGCCAAGGCAGCTTGGCTGAAGCCGCTGAACTGGTAGTCCCCTCCTTCCCCGATCACCCGCCGCATTGAAAACCGACGAAACCACAATGATTTCAGCGATCGAAAGAGCCGCATACACCGTTGTTGTCTCGCGAGGTCAATCGCGGAACCCGCAGAAACGGGCGATCGAGCAACAGCTCGCGGACGCCGCCGCGAACATCGACGGCGTCGATGTGTTGGTGGTTCCCCATTTGTACGACTTGCCCAAAACGAGCGAGTCGTATCAGCAGTTGTCGCAGATCGAAGGCGATTTGATCGTTTTTTCGTGGATCTATTCGCGTGCGGCGCATTGGGTTCTCGATCGCAACGGTGTCCGCGGCCAATTGGTCGAAACGGAATTGGGCGAGGCGGTTGCGGACGAGTCGGATGGTGAAGCCGAACAGGCCGTCAATGGACAAGCAAACAATGCGGAGGACTCCGACGACGGCGTCGACCGCGTCGCGACGTTGTATCCGCGGCCGGACCGCAACATCCACTGTATCGACTTGAAGCTTGCGGGTGATGCCGAGCCGTATCTCAACGAGTTAAAGCGTATACTCGGTCAACCGACCGAGGACAACTCGTCACCAAAAAGTTTGCCGATCATTGGCGGCAAGTTGGTTGAGGTTGAAGAGCAGACATCGCGTCGTTGGTACCCGGTGATCGACTTCAGCCGCTGCACGAACTGTATGGAGTGTGTCGACTTTTGTTTGTTTGGGGTTTACGGCGTCGATGCAGCCGAGACGATTTTAGTGGAACAGCCCGACAATTGTCGCAAGGGATGTCCAGCGTGCAGCCGCGTCTGTCCTGAAAACGCGATCATTTTTCCACAGCACAAGGCGCCCGCAATCGCCGGCGCCGAAGTCGAAGGGGACGAAGGCTTCAAGATTGACTTGTCGCAATTGTTTGGTGCGCCGTCGGGCAGCGACGATCCGATCGCAACCGCGGCACGCGAACGCGACGAGCAGTTGTTATTGGCGGGCCGTGACACCGTCGGAATTGACGACCAATTGCTCAAGCGGCAACAGCAGCACGCCGCCAAACCCAAAGACCAACTCGACCGCCTGATCGATTCCTTGGACGACTTCGATCTGTAGCGAGCAATAAACGCAGACTCTATTGTAACGGAAGCCAAAAAGCGTTTCGATCAGCGACGCTCTTCCTAGCCATGTAGCTCAGCTTCTCTCTCGATGCGGTATTGGCGGCCGCACACTGCCCGATTCGCATGCATAGTGTGGCCAGTTGTAAACGACGGCAAGTATGGTTGTCGCGATAGTACACTGAGAATCCAAAAGGATGAAAGATCCTTGATAGGGATTCACTGTAGCAGAGAAATATTTGTTACAAACCAACGGTCACCAAGTCTTCGAGATCGATCAAGAACACAGGTCCTGGCGTTGGTGCAGTCCGTCTTACTCGACAAATCGTTGTCAAGCGAGAACTTCACGAGAATTAAACGCGAATCCGCTTGAGGTCTATTGGCGGAGCAATAGAATTCGCAACTGTTGTCTCACACTCGTTGATGAGTGGAGAACTCTCGTTTTAGGTTTCGATCAAGGAACAGAAGATGGTGGTGCGAATACACAATCTGCGAGGTTTCACTTTGGTGGAACTGTTGGTGGTTATTGCTATTATTGGCGTTTTGGTCGGGTTGCTTCTGCCAGCAGTTCAAGCTGCAAGAGAAGCAGCACGCCGCATGCAATGCAGCAACAACATGAAACAACTAGGACTCGCAGCACACAATTTCGCGGATACCAATGGTGGAACACTCCCGCCAGGTTGTCGTGACTACAATTTCATGACTTGGGCAACCTTCATTCTCCCGTTCATTGAGGAAACCAATCGCTACGACCAAATGAGCGTTTCTTATGTGCCGTATGGCGCGACGACGGGGACGGGAGGATTTGTTTATGATTCAAGCAACCTTTCCGAAGGCGGACGCTATGATCGTAAGCAGAATGTTGCTGCCTGGGGAGGAGCGGAGGGCGGCGTCTCTAGTTTCAAGTGTCCTAGCAGTACGGAAAATCCGTTTCGCGTCGGTTCCAATCTCTGGCCGAAAATTAATTACGTCGCCTGTATCGGACAAACGGCCGTCGGTAACGCTCAAGAACAAACGGGCTCCGTCATCGCGGGGGGGACGAATTGGCGAGTATCGAACTACTATGGTTTGAAGAGAATCGGTGGCGACCCCTCGGATGTCCTGCTAGAACAGGGGGCCCTGTTTGGCAACGGCGTCGGTCCCATCGGCGGCACCGCTCAGTCACGCACAGACGCCTTCGCAAAGCAACGCGGAGAGCGAATGGCTTCCTGTACCGACGGTCTCTCCAATACTGCTTTGTTCTCTGAAGTGCTGCAAACAGGGGGTGGGGCGACGCCCCACGCCAGCTACAGTGACTTTCGCGGTAGCATCCGTGGGGAAAATGCATTTTTCTCGACCTACTACGAACCCAACACTCCCCAGCCGGATGAGATGATGTCGGCCTCCTACTGCCAAAGCACCAAGGACGCTCCCTGCATCGCAGAAAATGCTCCTGCAGGTTATGCCGTTCGTATCTCGGCGCGTAGCTATCACCCCGGCGGGGTCAATATGGTCCGCGGCGATGGAAGCGTCACTTTTGTCACAGAAAGCATCAACCGCGAAATTTGGCGTGCGACCGGTACCTCCCATGGCGGCGAAGTCGTTGTACTGGAGTAGCCTCTTCCGGGATCGTTTCACGTTACCTCGTACCAAGTGTGCATCCGCGAATCAGAACGCGGGTCAAAAATCAACGGACAGTGCTTGCTTCTGCAGTAGGCCAGCAACTGCCGTGACCATGCGATAGCCACACGCCGAGTTGTCTAGGTGCTGATCAATTCTAAATTCTTTAAGTCAAAGTGAGACAGGTTGTCGGATGAAATCCACATCAACACAGAGAAATCTCAGGCATCGATTTGTATCAATCGCGATGCTTTCGTTGTCGCTCGTACCAAATAGCGGATGTTCCACCCCCTCTAATCCGGACGGGCGTGAAAACGTCAGCGGCACCATTACACTCAACGGATCACCTCTTGATGGAATGGCGGGGATTGTATTTTCTCCGACGGTGGTAGGGAGCAATGGCGGTGGCCAAGGTCAAATCAGTAATGGCCAATACGCACTTACGGGGGCCAACGGGGTCAAGCCGGGAACTTACATCGTTCGCATTACAGCAAGCGTCGACTTTGATAAGAAAACGGGGAAACAAGCCGATAATACAATCCAGTTTGGTAGCGAAGTCCCCGTGGATGTCGTGCCACCGGAATTCAATCAGCAAAGCACGATCGAGTTCGAAGTCGTCTCAGGAGCAGGAAATGTCTTCGACTACGATATCAAAACGGACTATGTCCCCGAGATGCCAATGAACGCAAAGACGAAAGAAGCTATTCCGCTCTGACTGATCACTGAGGTAACACATTGCTTCCCAGCAACACGCCATTCAGCCTTTCCTTGCTGCTTTTATCTGTCTGTTTGTTTCAAACGACGTGGTTGCAGGGACAGGATTCTGACTCGCCGAATCGACTGACCATACTTAGCTACAACATCCATCATGGCGAGGGGACGGACGGCCAGATCGATCTTCACCGATTGGCGAGAGTCATCCGCCAAACCGATTCTGACTTAGTCGCAATTCAGGAGGTTGATAGGAACACTCAGCGAACCGGATTGGTTGACCAAACCGAGACACTTGCCACCCAAACCGGCCTGCACGGCAGGTTCGCAAAACAGTTGGACTATGATGGCGGCGAGTACGGCCAAGCAATCCTTTCAAAACATCCGCTCGAAGCGCTCAGCGTGCACTGGTTGCCGGGAAAACCGGACCGCGAGCGCCGGATTGTAGGGGTTGCTGACATTCAGTTTCGAGAGATCAGGTTACGTTTTGCGACAACGCACCTGCATCATGCTCGTGGCGACATCCGACGAGAGCAAATTGAAGAGCTCAATCGGTTGTTCGCTCAAGATTCTCTGCCGGTCATTCTCGCAGGTGACTTCAATGCAACGCCTGATTCACTGGCGATTCACAAACTGAAACAGAAATGGCGAATCGCGGCCTTCGGATCATTGCTTACGTTTCCCGCTAACTCACCGAAGCGGCAACTCGATTACGTTGCCATGTACCCGGCAAACTCGTGGAGAATCGTCAATACTGAAGTTGTGGACGAATCGATCGCTTCGGACCACCGTCCCTTGCTAGTCGAAATTGAATGGGCTAGTCGAAATTGAATGGGCCAGTCGAAATTGAATGGGCCAGTCGAAATTGAATCGGAAATCGAATAGCGGAGCGTTATGCAATCGTCAGGTCTTGATTTCAGTGTTCGCAAAAGAAAAGCATGTGCAGACATAGTATATTGGTCGCTGGATCAAAACTTCCCTCGTCCACTACGGCCAACCCTAACTTTTATCGCTGACAAACCATAAGTGCATCTTTCAACGCAAGAATTTGGGTGTTTCAATACGGTCTGATAGGACTCGTGTGACCAAAGATCTTTAGCAAGATCCACGACGGAAGGCGGTTAATTTGCGCCGCGGCGGTCGGGGCGATAGCCGGTGCTTTTGCGGTCGCGGCGTTTCTTCTTGCTGCCCTTCTTCTGCTCGCCACTGCCCGCGGCATCCGGCTTGGCAATCGTGTGCACGTAGTCGCCTCGGAACCGTTTGTTCGCGTCTTGACGTCGCGCTCGGATCGCTTCTTGAGGTGGTTTCGACGGGATCAATCCATCACAACCGTCACCGATCAAATCGGTGCGGCCGACCGAACGCAAAGCCTCGCGGACTTCGAAGTAATTCTCCGGTTTGAAGAATTGCATCAATGCCCGTTGCATCTTCCGCTCTTTCATCGCCTTGGCAATGTAGACCGGTTTCTTGGTAAACGGGTCAAGCTCGGTGTAATACATTGTCGTGGCAATATCCAGCGGAGCGGGGATAAAGTCTTGCACCGCGTCAGGCTTGTAGCCATTGCGTTTTAAGAACAACGCCAACTCGATCATCGCACGCACATCGCTGCCGGGGTGTGATGCGATGAAATAGGGAACGATAAATTGCTTTTTGCCAACTCGTTGCGACTCTTCTTTGAAGACGTCGGTGAAATGTTCAAAGTCGTCGTTCTTCGGCTTCCGCATCTTGTTCAGCACGCCAGCGTCGACATGCTCCGGTGCCACTTTGAGCTTGCCGCCCACGTGATGCGCCGTCAATTCCTTCAGGTACTCGGGCGATGTACGCGCCAAGTCCATTCGAATCCCGCTAGCGACAAGCACCTTCTTGATGCCTGGCAGATTTCGCGATTCTCGCATCAGTTCAATCACCGGCGTATGATCCACGCCCAACAGTTTGCAGATCTTGGGATGCACACACGATTGGCGACGACAAACCGCTTCGACCTCGGGTTTGGTACAGTTCATCTGGTACATGTTCGCAGTCGGACCGCCGATATCGCTGACCACTCCTTTGAACGATTTGTCCTTGGTCATTTTTGAGATCTCGCCAAGGATCGATTCTTTGCTGCGCGATTGGATGATCCGGCCTTGATGTGCCGTGATCGAACAGAACGTGCAACCCCCGAAACAACCACGCATGATCGTGACCGAGTTCTTGATCATCTCATACGCGGGAATCGGTTCCTTGTAACTCGGGTGAGGACGCCGGGTATAGGGCAGCCCGTAGATCTGGTCCATTGCCGCTTCGGAAATCGGCGGTTGTGGAATGTTACAGACCACGGTTTGAGTGCCATGGTTTTGCACCAACCGTCGTGCGTTGTAGGGATTGGTTTCGTTGTGAATGATACGAGTCGCTTCTGCGAACGCTACTTTGTCACGAGTGACCTCGTCAAAGCTGGGCAGGGTCAAGGCGTCCTCGGGAATCGCGTCGGACTCGGATGCCCCGAGCACATAGGCGACGCCGAGCATGTCGCGGAGCGATTTGACGTCCTCGCCTGCTTCGAGTCGTTGGGCAATCTCGACGATCGCGTTCTCGCCCATCCCAAAAGCGACAAGGTCGGCTTTGCTGTCCAACAAGATTGAGCGTTTGACTTTGTCACTCCAGTAATCGTAGTGAGCCAATCGACGCAGCGAGGCTTCGACACCGCCGGCGATCACGGGGACACCCTTGTAGGCTTCACGTGCACGTTGGCAATACGACAGCGTGGCGCGGTCAGGCCGCAAGCCGATCTTTCCGCCCGGCGAATAAGCGTCGTCGTTACGGACCTTTTTGTTCGCAGTGTAGTGGTTGATCATCGAGTCCATGTTGCCGGCGCTGATGCCAAAGAACAAACGTGGACGACCGAACGTTTTCCATGGATCACACGATCGCCAATCAGGTTGGCTGACGATGCCGATGCGGAAACCGGCCGCTTCGAGCGTCCGGCCAAGAATCGCCATCGCAAAGCTGGGGTGATCGATGTAGGCATCGCCGGTGACAAACACGATATCGAGCTCGTCCCAACCACGCTGGCGAGCCTCCTCCATGCTCATCGGCAACGGGCGAGCGGCCACTGGGCCCGTCGGGGCGCGGCCTCCCGCAGCCAAATCGGACAAGTAGTCGCGTGGCATCGCAGGAGCGGGCGAATTACTGCTGGAAGGATCAATAACCGGTAACTGCATCAAAAAACTGGTTTATTAGAGTGCGGGTTGATTTACGAGCGGGGCTCGAGGGCCGATGAGAATTCGCGACGGCGAACCCATTGTAAGGCGAAACCCCCAATCCGATAGCGATAATCTGTGATCTGCCCGATGAGTCATCGCGAAAGAGCCAGACGAGTCATCGCATAAGGGCTCGACGGGGCATCACAAAAGAGCGGATGGCGAGACTGGATGTTAGGTGGGGGGGGTAGCAGTCCACGCGGGACGAGTCCAATTATGCCGGTTAAGGCGACTGAGCCGTGGGGGGGGATGGAGTCATTGTTTCGGTTCACCGAATAAATGAGCGAAAAAGGGGCAATGGGGCTAAAGCGGAAGCTAGCGTTTGCTTGACACGGTGGGGCACCGTGTAGACATCGGGTATCCGGTGACTGAACTCGTTTGTAATTTGAGTGTTCTGATGACCACTACCGAACCATCCATGCCGATTATCGATCGCGAGCAATTAATTCAGCGAATGATGGGAAGTGCAGAGATGGCGAAACGGATGCTGTGTCGATTTGTTGAGACGTCGCGAAACGAATGCGACCTGATCGAATCCACGGTGCGGATGGGGGATAAAAGTTCACTCGCCTCGCTAGCCCATCGGCACAAAGGAACCGCTCAAACGATGGCGTCCGCCCGCGTGGCTCAAGTGGCCGCCGCGCTCGAAACACGGGCTCATTGTGATGAAACCTCCGAGTTACTCGCCATGGTGGATGAACTGCGTTCGCTGCATTGCGAGGTCCGCGCGTTTTTGAGTGATGAGTTTTCAGTGAGCGTTCCTTCGGATCGTGGAGAGCAGAAATGACCATGAAATTAACTAGTAAGACGACTCATATCTTGGTCGTTGATGATGACCCGATCGCTGCGGAAACGCTGCGACATGCACTCTCGTACTTCGGATACTCCACTGCCGTTGCGGCCGATGGGGTCGAGGCGCTGCGCTACGTTCGCACCGGCAAGTATCGAATGGTGATTTCGGATGTCGAAATGCCGCATATGAATGGCATCGATCTGTGTCGCGAGATTCGCCGACGCAATTCGTGCGACTACACCTATGTCATTTTGTTAACTGGACGCTGCGACACCGAAAGTGTCGTTGAGGGGCTCGATGCCGGCGCCGACGATTACATCGCCAAACCGTTCAGCCCCAGCGAAATGTTGATGCGAATTCGTGCAGGCGAGCGACTTTTGCTGCAAGAGAGCCGCGAGTTAATGATTTTTGCGCTCGCCAAGTTGGCTGATAGCCGCGACAACGAAACCGGCAGCCACCTCGAGCGAATCCGCGAATATTGTCGATTGCTATGCGTCGAGCTTTCGACATGGCCCAAATTTCAAGAGACCATTGACGGGATCTACATCCAATCGATCTACGAAACCAGTCCGCTGCACGACATTGGCAAGGTCGGCATTCCCGATCGCATTCTGCTCAAACCGGGAAAATTGACGGCCGAGGAATTTGCGGTCATGACTCAGCATGCAAAGATTGGTGGCGACACACTCCGCTCGGTCGTGGACGCTCATCCCGAATCGACGGTGTTGCATATGGCTTATGAAATCGCGATGACCCATCACGAACGCTGGGACGGAACCGGTTATCCGAACGGTTTGGCGGGCGAGACGATCCCGCTTTGTGGACGTATCGTGGCCGTCGCGGATGTTTATGACGCGTTGACCAGCGAACGCGTTTACAAGCCGGCGTTTTCCCATGACAAGGCGGTCGAGGTGATCAAAGAAGGTTCGGGATCGCATTTCGATCCCGATATGGTCACTGCGTTCCTGAAGCTCGAGGACGAGTTTGCCAAGATCAAAGAAAATCTCAATGACGCTCTGGAAACCGAGGATTCCGAATTTCTGCCGTTGCTACGCACTCCGTCAACTCCATCGTGGGCGTTACAGATTAACTAATCCCACCCACACACAATGACGAGCCATCGAATCGGATTATTACTTCGATTCATGCTAGCCCGAACAACCCCACCGACCGATTGAATCCCAATAGTCGTTGTGCGTAGCAGAATCGCCGCGCGTCAATTGATGGGGCTGAAAGAATCAAGGAC
>NZ_JBFHFD010000247.1:0-11732 GCF_041583735.1 Novipirellula sp. | reverse complement strand
GCCGCCGGTCGACCACTTTAGCCGTGGGGCCGTAAAAGTAATGGAATCCGGAGACATCGTGGGGCAGTCGAAGGGATTTGACGTGGTTCTCAATTTCGGTCTGGGTGTCTAAACTTCGCAATATCCGTATGTCCTTTGGCTGTTTTTTCGCCGTTTTACCCCTGAATCGATCATGCCTCAACCTCGCGTTTTGGTCCTCCGTGCTCCCGGTACCAATTGTGATGAAGAAACTGCGTTTGCGTTTGAGCAGGCAGGGGCGGTTGCGGAACGCGTGCACGTGAACCGTTTGATCGAGAATCCAGCACTGAAAGACCGCTACCAAATTTTGTGTTTGCCAGGTGGTTTCAGCTACGGCGACGATATCGCCGCCGGCCGGATTTTGGCGACGAAGCTGCGTCAGCACCTGTCGGATCTGGTCGATTCCTTTGTGCATGGTAAAGGGGATCGCTTGGTGCTGGGGATTTGCAATGGTATGCAAGTCTTGATGCGATTGGGCGTTTTGACCGAAGGCCTTTCCTCGCCGGTTGATGCTCCAGCGACGCTGACCTGGAACGACCACGGTCGATTTGAAGACCGCTGGGTTCACCTCGTCGTTGACAAAACCCCCTGCGTTTTCTTGAAGGACATCGAGCGGATGTACTTGCCGATGGCCCACGCCGAAGGCAAATTTGTAGCGGCCAGCGACGAAGTGTTGCAGACGATGCAAGCCGAAGGACGACTGGCGATTCGCTACGCCGACGGTGAAGGTGGTGGAATCCAAGGCGACGTGCTGCCGTTTCCCGCCAATCCCAACGGCGCCGACGCTAATGTCGCCGGAGTGTGTGACGCCACAGGCCGTGTCTTTGGTTTGATGCCACACCCCGAGCGGCACATCGAAGCGACTCAGCATCCGTTTTGGACGCGTCGTGACGAGCAGCCCGAATTTGGCGACGGGATGCCGATGTTCAAGAATGCCGTCGAGTGGTTTGCTTAAGAACCGTGTGAGCTTCAGGTGGCGTGAGGACTCATAGCGGAAGTCTTGAAGACTTTCGTGAATGGCCGGACAGGTCGAAATTCTGGCGTGAGTTCTGCGACGTCCGAAATCGTTGCGAAGGGGCCTTGCCAGCGTCGTTTGCGGCAAGGGTCACTGTTTAAAGTGGATCTCGCAGGCATCGTTTTCACACGATTTTCCGGCGATCTTGTAGCGTCGTTTGGCGACTTGGTTGTACATCCAACGCCACAGCCCTGCAGATCCGGGAATATGCAGAATCGGGGCGGCGATCCAGATCGTGGGCAGTCGCCGCGTCAGATAACGGACCGCATCGGCGCCACCATGACGGCCGCCATCTTGGTCGACGACGTACATCTGCTTCATTAAATCGTCGTACTTTAGGTCCGGGTACCGCTCCGCCACCCGTTTGTCGTGCAGTGACAGGTAGGTCAATCGCGATCCGCCCCAATCGAGTCGCCGTAAATTGGACACTTGTGACGTGCAGAAATTGCACTGCCCATCGTAGATCACGACATCGGCATTGGGATTTTCGTCTGGATCAGGCAGTTTTGGCGATTTTTTAGGCACTTGAGCCCTAGGTGGAAAGCGGAATGCACGGGTTCGCTCTCATTTTAGGCGGCCCGATGCGCTATACTAAGGGGGAGAGCCTCTTTCAACGCAGGAAATATGTGATGAACCAAATCGAATCGCGAGTCGCCACTGCCCGCCGACGTCTGATTTTGGCCCAATTTGGCCGTAATCTATGTTGGACGTTGTTTGCCGCCATCTTGGTGGCGGTCATCGCAATCGCGGTGCCTGCGATACGAGTGATGGATGTCGATTACTCGCTGTGGACCAATGGGTGGATGATCACAGCCGGTGTGGTGGCAGTCATCGCGGCGGCCCTGCATGCGATCGTCACCGCACCGTCGAAACAAGCGGTTGCTGCCGAAGTGGATCGCCGCTTTGGACTTCGCGAACGCTTGAGCAGTTCGATCAGTTTGGATGCCGACTCACGCAGCAGCGATTTTGGCTTGGCACTGGTCGACGATGCCGAGAAAAAGGCAGCCAAAATCGAGCTGGCCGAAAAGTTCTCGCTACAGCCGACGCGATTAGGTTGGCTGCCGATCTCGCTGATTCCTGTCTTGGTGATCGTATTGGCGTTGATTGAGCCCGCAACCAATACAAACGCAGACAGCACTCCCAAAATCGATATCGCCGAAGTCACGCAAGTGAAGACGGCGGCGACTCAGCTGAAAAAGCGAATCCAGCAACAAAAACGCAAAGCTTCGGCCGAAGGGCTAAAAGAGGCGGAAGAGTTGTTTGAAAAGATGGAAGCAGATCTCGATAAGATCGCCAAACGCGAAAACATGGATCGCAAAGAAGCGATGATCGCGCTGAACGATCTGAAAAAACAACTCGAGGAACGCCGTGAACAACTCGGTTCCCCGGATCAAATGCGGCGTGCGATGTCGCAGATGAAAGGGCTCGAGTCGGGGCCGGCCGACAAGATTGCCAAGTCGATCGAGAAGGGTGAATTCGGCAACGCCAAAGATTTGGTCAAGCAGTTGGCCAGCAAAATGCGTGATGGAAAGCTGAGCGAGGAAGAGAAATCGCAGCTGAAGAAGCAGGTTTCTCAGATGAAAGAGCAGCTGGAAAAGGCGGTCAAAGAGCACGAAAAGAAGAAGCAAGAGTTGCAGCAAAAGATCGACCAGGCTCGCAAGGAAGGGCGTGGCGAGGATGCTGCGAAGATGCAGCAAAAGATGAACGAGATGAGCCAAAAGGATGCTCAGATGCAGCAGATGCAAAAGATGGCCGAAGCGATGAGCCAAGCCCAGCAGGCGATGCAGCAGGGAGACGCCGGGCAAGCCGCCGACGCGATGGAGCAGATGGCCGATCAGTTGGGCGAGATGCAGCAGGAGATGTCCGAGCTGGAAGATTTGCAGTCGGCGCTAGAGGATCTGTCGCAATCCAAAAGCCAAATGCGATGTGAAGGTTGTGGAGGAGCGGGGTGTCAGCAATGCCAAGGCGGCGGTATGGGAGGCATGGGCGAAGGGCAAGGGCAGGGCGATGGTTTGGGAAAAGGCAGTGGGGCGGGCGATCGGCCCGAAGACGAGGTGGATACCAATACCTACGAGACTCAGGTCCGCGGCAAAGTGAAAAAGGGCAAGGCGATCATTGCCGGATTCGCCGATGGGCCTAACCGCAAGGGGATCACGCAAGAGGACGTCAAGCAATCGATCGAAGCCGCGCTGTCAAAAGAGAGTGATCCGTCGGAGAACCAGACGCTGCCACGGTCCGAACGCGAGCACGCTCAGCAGTACTTTGACCGTCTTCGCGATGGCAAGTAAAAGGTTCGAAATTTAACGGGCGGCTCGCGCCGCTCCGCTATAAAAACCACTCGGTTAGGGCCAAAGCAGATGGCATTGGGCTCGTCCACTACCGCCCGCCATTTTTTGTTCCGAACGTTCTAAAGCGGATGCCGTCTTAGAGATCCGCAAACGCAGCGTCGATCAGTTCAGCTTGCTCGATCTTGTGAGCCGCCATGCTGCCGGTGCTTGGGCTAGCTGATTCGTCTCGCGAGATTACCGTAAACTTGTGTTTTTCGGCGACCATGTCACCGAAGTTCAGTTTGATATAGGGCCACGCGCCCATATTCGTCGGTTCGTCTTGGACCCAGCGAATGTCCGTACCGGCGGGCAATCCGTCGATGGCAGCGGTCAGCGTCTCGGCTTGCAGCGGGTAAAGCTGTTCGATTCGCATGATCGCCACATCCTTGATCTCTCGCGACTCTCTGGCTTCGAGCAGGTCGTAGTAGATCTTGCCGGTGCACATCAGTAACCGTTTGCAAGTCGCCAGTGGGATCTGATCGTCGCCGAGGATCTTGTGGAACTGTCCACCGGCAACCTCTTCAATCGGGCTGACGACCAACGGGTGACGCAGCAAGCTCTTGGGGGACAGCAGGATCAGAGGCTTTCGCCACTTGCGAAGCACTTGGCGTCGCAAAAGGTGGAAAAGCTGAGCCGGCGTCGTTGGCTGGACCACTTGGATGTTGTGCTCGGCGCTCATTGCGAGGAAGCGTTCGATTCGAGCGCTACAGTGCTCGGGCCCTTGGCCTTCGAAGCCGTGCGGCAACAGCATGACGAGTCCGCTGAGCCGATTCCATTTGTCTTCGGCGCTGGCGATAAATTGGTCGACGATCACTTGGGCGCAGTTCCAGAAGTCACCAAACTGGGCTTCCCAGGCGCACAGTCCATCAGGCCGGTCGAGCGAATAGCCGTACTCGAATCCGAGCACTCCGGCCTCGCTAAGCGGGCTGTTGTAAAGTTCCACGCTCGCTTGGTCGTCGCTGAGGTGAGCGAGCGGCATGTAGGTTTCGCCGTTCTTGGTGTCGTGCAGCACCGCGTGGCGATGGCTGAACGTGCCCCGCTGGACATCTTGACCCGTCATTCGGATCGGATATCCCTCGGTCAACAAGGTTGCAAACGCGGCGGCTTCGGCGCTGGCCCAATCGAGTGGTTTTTTGCCTTGAGCCATCTCACGGCGAAGTGCCATCGGGCGTTTCAGCTTTTTGTTCGCCGCAAATCCTTCGGGCAATCGCGTCAGCGAATCAAGCAGTTCGCTGAGCTTGGTTTGGTCGACCGTCGTGTCGGTGGTCTCTGACGGTTCAAGTCCCCCATAGTAAACCGACCAATTTGCGGCCAGTGTTTGGGTGTCAGGAACAAAGGGTTCGTTTTTGCTCGCCTCGAACTCGCTCTCGAGTTTCTCGGTTCGCTTTTGCTGGATCTCTTCGCCTTCTTCGACGCTGATTTCACCAATTTCAACCAAGCGATTGAGGTACTGCTCTCGCACACTGGCGCGTCGATCGATCTCGGAGTACATCCGGGGTTGGGTGAACCGAGGCTCGTCCCCTTCGTTGTGACCCCAGCGGCGGTAGGCGTACAGGTCGATGACGACGTCGCGGTGGAATTCTTTGCGAAAATCCATGGCCAGCGATACGACCTGCGCAACCGCTTCGGGGTCTTCGCCGTTGACGTGGAAGATCGGAATTTGCAGCATCTTGGCGATGTCGGTCGCGTAGGTCGTGCTGCGGCCTTGGCGTGGTTCGGTGGTAAAGCCGACTTGGTTGTTGATGACGATATGCAGCGTACCGCCCGTGCGATAGCCTTCCAGCTCGCTCAGGTTGAGGGTTTCTTGGACCACGCCTTCGCCAGCGAATGCCGCGTCGCCGTGGATCAGGATCGTCATCACTTCGGAACGCTTGGTGTCTTTGCGATAGTCCTGTTTGCAGCGGCAGCGTCCCAAGGCGACGGTGTTGACGTATTCCAGGTGGCTGGGGTTAAAACACAGCGAGATATGGATCTTGTCGCCCGTTGCGGTGACCCAATCACTGCTGTAGCCGAGGTGGTAGCGGACGTCACCGCCCCCGCGACTGAGTTCCGGATCGGGATCGTCGAACGACCAGAAAATGTTCATCGCCCGTTTTTTCAGGATGTTCGCCATCACGTTCAAGCGACCGCGATGGGCCATCCCCATCACCACTTCCTTGACCTGGTGTTGACCCGCTTTTTCGAGCGCAAGGTCCAACATCGGGATCAGGCTTTCGGCGCCTTCGAGCGAGAATGTTTTGGCACCGACAAACTTGCGGCGTACAAATTCCTCGAAAATCGAAGCGTCGGCGAGTCGAGCGTAGATTCGTCGCTGGACTTGGTGTGATAACTCGAGTCGATTTTCGGTGGTCTCCATCCGTTTCTGCAGCCAATCGCGGATATTGCGATTGTCGATGTGCATGAATTGGGCGCCAATGCTGCGGCAATACGTGTTCTGCAGCTTGGTCAAAATGGCGTGCAGGGTGCTGCCGCTAACGTTCTCAAGAGCACTGCTATCGAGAGGCCGCTCGAGATCCTGGTCCGAAATGCCGTAAAGCTGGGGGCTCAACTCCGGAGAATCCGATTTCAGGATTCCCAGCGGATCGAGTTGGGCAGCCAAATGGCCGCGGACTCGATATTCCCGCACCAATTGATTGACGCGATCTTGGATCCGCGACATCCAGATGGCTTGATCGGTGGTCTCGTTGCCGGTGGAGCCTCGGCGATCCACGGCAGCGGTCGCGTTGCCCGCAGCGGCGGAGCCAGACGTGACGTCCCCGTTCTTTTTGAATGAGCTCTTGTTCGAAACGACAAGAAATTGTTCAAAATATTGACGCCAAGTATCCGAGACACTCGAAGGGTCCCGAACGTACTGGACATACAAGTCGTCGATGTAGTCCAAGCTGTAGCTATTCATATCGGCAAATTCGCCGTCTGGTTGCTGGAGGGCAGGGGAGGGTAGGGGAGGGCAGTTTGGCCGCCTCGATCCTACCAAAATCCATGATCGTCTCTAACCTTCAGAATTTAGAATATCGACCGCTAGGTTCCTAGTGGTTGTAAATGAGTTGTTGGGAAAGTCGGCATGCGGCATCGTTATCGGCCACGCTACGCTTCATCGCAGTCCCTCCTACTTTGGGATTTGCCGTCGGACTGATAAATTCCCACTCCTGCGGCGGTTATTGGATCGCCGATTTTTGTTGCCGCAAGCAAATTTGGCCCTGGTTCGATTTGCTCGCAATCGTATTCTCGTTGTCGCCCCAAATTATTTTTTTTGAACATGGCTGTACTGCTCCAACTCCGTGATGCTCACAAGCGATTCGGCGATCAGATCGTCCTCGAGGGGGCTGATGTCTCCCTGGTGGATGATGTGAAGGTCGGTTTTATCGGCAGAAATGGGGCGGGAAAATCGACCCTGATGCGAGTCCTGTTGGGCGAAGAAGAGCTTGAGCGAGGCGAAATCATCACCCATCCTTCGCTTCGAATCGGCTACCTTCGCCAACATGATCCATTTCAGCCCGGTGAATCCGCACTCGATTTCTTGATGCGAGATAGCGGGCAACCCGAATGGCGGTGTGGTGAAGTCGCGGGCGAGTTCGAGCTCAAGGGGGCCTATTTGGAGGGGCCGGTCAAAGCGCTCTCTGGCGGTTGGCAGACGCGTGTCAAGTTGGCCGCACTGCTACTGCACGACCCGAACCTCTTGATGCTCGACGAGCCCACGAACTTTTTGGACCTTCGTACCCAAATTCTGCTCGAGCACTTTTTGCGTGCGTTCAACAAAGCCGCGTTGATCGTCAGCCACGATCGGGCGTTCCTGAAAGCCACCTGCTCGCAAACCCTCGAGCTTTCGCGTGGCAAGTTGACGATGTTTACCGGCAAAATTGATGCCTACCTCGAATACCGCGAAGAACGTCGCGAGCACGATCGGCGAGTCAATGCGACCGTGATCGCAAAACAAAAGCAGTTGCAGCGGTTTATTGAAAAGAACCGCGCTAACGCGTCAACCGCCAGCCAAGCCAAGAGCAAGGCGAAGCAGCTCGAACGTTTGCAGACCACCGAGATCGAACGTGACGAACCGACCGTGCACATGCGAGCGCCGCGGGTCGATCCCAGACAGGGCACCGTGTTCCGCTGTACCGAGTTGGCGATCGGGTATCCCGACCACACCGTCGCGGACGGCATTACACTCGAAATCGAGCATGGGCAACGCGCGGCAATCGTCGGAGATAACGGGCAAGGCAAAACGACGCTGCTGAGGACGTTGGTTAATTCGCTCGAACCTGTGGCGGGGCAGATGAAGTGGGGACATGGAGTCGAGATTGGTACCTACGCGCAACATGTTTACACGAGTTTGGATGAGCGGATGACCGTCATCGAACATCTCGAATACAACTCGCTGCCCGGTACCACGCGACAGGAATTGTTGGCGATGGCCGGTGCCCTTTTGTTCCGCGATGATCAAATTCAAAAGAAGGTCAAAGTGCTCAGCGGGGGCGAGCGTGCAAGGCTCTGCATGGCCGGATTGCTGCTCAGTAATTCCAACGTGCTGGTGCTCGATGAGCCAGGCAACCACTTGGATGTCGAAACGGTCGAGGCGCTCGCCGGGGCGCTCGAGCAATATCAGGGGACGGTCGTGTTCACCAGCCACGATCGTCACTTTATGCGCCGTGTGGCGACTTGTGTGATCGAAGTGCGGGATGGCAGTGTGAAAAATCACTTCGGCGATTACGACAGCTACCTTGCTGCGATCGAAAAAGAGGTCGACGACAGCGAGGTGGCGCGTGGGAAGACTCCACTGCCTAAAGATGACAAACCAAGCAAGGGGGGAGGCGGCGATCATCGTCAAGGTCAACGCGATCAACGTAAAGCCGAGAAAGAACTGAAAAACGTCGAAAAGAAGATCGCCCGCCTGGACGACGAAAAGCGAAAGCTCAACGATCAACTGCTAACCGAAACGGATCCCGATGCCGCAGTCAAACTGCACAATCAGGTCAAGGCATTGGAAGTCGAGCTCTCCGAAGCCGAAGAACGCTGGGTCGAGCTCAGTGCCGACCAGGAATGGTAGAGACGGCTTTCCGGGCGAACCACCAGCGTGGGAAGGGTCGGTTGTAACAGTGTTGTCGCTTGTATCGACTTCGGTCGTCGAAGCGGACGCGTGCGAGCTCGGATACCGATGGAATCATTAGCAACCGTTATCGTCGGTTCTTGAAAATGATTTCGCTCGCCAGGAAGTGCTTCAAATGTTACTGCGTTTTGCTCTTGCTTGTTGCTCGTTGGGGTGTTTGGCGTCGGTTTCGATGGCCGACAATTTTGATCGCCGTGCACTCGCCGACAAGCACGCTCCGGCCGGGATCATGGGGGCTCACCTTCATGACAAAGGCGAGTGGATGGTCGAGTACAAGTACATGAACATGTACATGGAAGACAATCAGATTGGCGAAAACAAGGTTTCCGATGCGACGGCTCTGGGAACCGCAACCCCCGTCGGGCCTCCGGGCCCCGGGATCACGGTCGATGGCGTCACCACCAATCGCGGTGCGACTCCGACCCAAATGACCATGGAAATGCACATGGCTCACATCATGTACGGTGCGTCCGAAAACGTCACGCTGTACACGATGGCGATGTTGCCGAGCATCACGATGGACCACACGCGGGCAAACTATACCGATTTTACCACTCATAACAGCGGTTTTGGCGACACGGCCTTCGGAGCGTTGCTGCGAGTCTACAGCGATGAATGCCAGGATTGGATTTTTAATCTCGGTTGCTCGGTTCCGACCGGCGATATCTTTCGCGAAACCTCGACTCCGACCGGATCGCCGACCGCATTTCCGTACCCAATGCGTTTAGGCAGCGGTACATTCAACGCACGTCCCGGGCTGACCTACCGTCGCTTTCACGACTGGTACAGCTGGGGAGCTCAATTTCAAACCGATTTGCCGATCGGAAAGAACTATCGCGGCTACAGCGTTGGCGACGAATTTCGCTTTAACAGTTGGACCAGCGTGCTGTTGACCGATAACTTGTCGGTCTCGCTGCGGGGCGAGCACCTGTGGCGGACCGAGTACGATGGGCAGGATCCGGCCGCCAACGGCACGTTGATCAGCACCAATGTCGAGCAGTTTCGTGGTGGCTATTGGTACAACCTCGGTCTGGGAGCTCAGTATCTGTTTCATGGGCACTATTTCAATGCGGAGTTTGTGCCCACGATTAGCCAAGACCTGAACGGAATCCAGCTGGAAACCGATTACGCCTTTATCGCCAGCTGGTCCAAATCGTTCTAAGGGGCGAGCAGGCTCAGCAAGTTGAGGGCTCAGCAAGTTGAGGGATGAGAGTTCGGCTGCCCCCCTCACGCTCAGCAGATTTGTACGGGGCGATTCGCTTCGCGGCGATATCTTTGTAAAGTGGAGGTTGAGAGAGCGAGGATATTGCATCCTTGCTCGGTTTCGCGACTCCCTTTCCTCATCGCTCGACGTTTATGGTTGCTCCGCTAAAAATCGGTGATCTCGTCATCGATCCGCCTATTCTGCAAGCTCCAATGGCGGGATTCACGAATGCTGCGTTCCGTCAAATCGTTCGCGATTTTGGCGGTGCAGGGCTGTTGGCCACCGAAATGGTCAACGCTCGCGGATTCGTGTGGATGGATGAGAACGAAGCCGAGCATCCCGACCGCCTGTGGGGGGTGGCCGAAGAGCCGCGTCCGTTGGCCGTCCAAATCTGGGATAACGACCCTGAAACGATGGCCAAAGTCGGCAAACGTTTGGCCGAAGAGTACCAAGTCAGCATCGTCGATATCAACTTTGGCTGTCCCGTTCGCCAGGTGACACAGAAGGCTCACAGCGGTAGCTACCTGCTGCGTGATCCTCGCCGCATGTTTGATATCATCAGCCAATTGGTGAAAGCCTGCAGTCCGACGCCGGTCACGGCGAAGATTCGGCTGGGTTGCACTCGCGACAACGTCAACTGCAACGATGTCGCCAAGGTGGTCGAAGAAGCCGGGGCGGCCGCACTGACCGTGCACGGCCGAACCGCGCAAGACATGTTCCGCGGCAATGCCGATTGGGACAAGATCAGCGAGATCAAAAGTCGCCTGAAATCAATTCCGCTGATCGGAAACGGGGATCTGGATTCGGCTGAAAAGGTCGTGGCGGCGTTTGAGAAATACAATGTCGACGGCGTGATGATTGCGCGGGCTTGTCTCGGACGCCCCTGGTTGTTTTCACAAGCTGCCGCGGCGCTGCGGGGCGATCCGATTCCGGCTGAACCGACGATGACGCAGCAGCGTGACGTGATGCTGAAGCACTATCAATTGGTGGTCGATCGGTTTGGCGAAGAAAAGGGGACGGTGCTGATGCGAAAGTACGCTTGTTGTTACGCCCAAGGCAAACCGGGGGCTCGTCATTTCCGCTCGGGAGTCGCCAAGGTATCGACGCCCGATGAGTTTTACCGGATCGTCGATGAGCATTTCCCCGTCGAGGCGCCGACGGCATAGCTGTTTGTAGGCCCGTTTTTATAGGCCCTTTTTTGTTGGCCGGAACATTGCGAAGTTCCGGCACTGCGGCGTTAACGCACGCTGCGTTACTTATCTCTGACGCAGTTGTTTGACATAGCTTGGAAACATCCGCATGTCGTTTGGTAATTCCCCAGGGCCGATGATCAGCGGGCCTTTCTCTGCGGGCGGATGCAGCCCATGGCTGCCACGCACCAGTGTCGCGTCCAGCGGGATCACGTCCATCGAGTAACGAAAGCCTAGCTTCTTTCGCAGCACTTTCCGGATCGCACGAAACTTGCTGGTCATGAACAATTCGCAAGGGTCGTAGCCTGGTTTGCGATGAATGTCGACGGTGCGAGCAAAGTCGGGGGCATGCTGGTCATCGAGCCAGTAATAATACGCAAACCATGCGTTCGGTTTCGCCAATGCGATCAACTCGCCGCTGCGTGGATGATCAAGTTCAATCTCTGCCGGATCGACCACGCGATCGATCCCGGGAACCGATTCCAATTTGGCTTTGACTTCGGGGATCAATTCAGGGCGTGCAACGTAGACGTGCGCCAATTGATGGTCGCAGACCGCAAATGCCTCACATTCGCCGGGGATCATCATTTCGCCAAATGGTCCGTTACGAACGCCGAGCCAGCCCTCGGATCGTAATTCGCGATTGATCATCACCGGTTGGTCGACCGGCACCAAGCCGTACTCGGAAACGACCACCACTTTCGCGTCGATCGCGGCGGCGGCGTCGATGACCGTCTTCGCGCAGGCATCGACTTCGCGAACGCGTTGCACGTCGTGATCCGGGTACCGCTGGAAATCGTAATCCAGATGCGGCAGGTAGACCATCGTCAACTCGGGCTGCTTCTCTCGCATCACCAGCGCCGTGGCGTCGGCAATC
>NZ_JBFHFD010000246.1:0-11746 GCF_041583735.1 Novipirellula sp. | reverse complement strand
TCAACTAAGAGAATGTGTCCAGCGAAAAAGCTTGGAGGCTGGCGTTCAATGAACTCGGACATGCGAGATTTGATTGACGGATACCTCGACGATTTGCTGTCCCAGCAGCAACTGCAGCAGCTGAGCCAGTGGATCCAATCGGATCCGCTGCATGCCCGACAGTTTGCCTCGGAATTGATGCTGCATGACCGGCTACGTAATGAATTGATGGCACAGACCGAATTGGCGGCTTTAGACCAATGCGAACCACAAGTGCAGTTGCAGTCAAACGCCTCTGCAGACCAATGGTGGAAACGTGCCCCGATTGCTTTGGCGACGACCGCGTGCGTTGTGTTGCTCGGCACCTTTTTGTTTTGGCACTCCTGGAGTGCTCCCACTGCATCCGCGGCGGGATTGGAGCTGGACCGAATCATGAAAGCCAATGCTCGATCATTGGATCGCACGTTTGTGATTTCGGTCGAAGAGACTCGAAGGCCTCAAGGGGACCGGGAACGCAGGTCGCCCGAGCATCATCGTCCTCCCAAACCATCGCTCGATGGTGCGATCTTGGATGTGCGTGGGGCACACCAATTTGTGTTGAAGCGAAAAGTCGGGCAAGGAGAATTTTTTATCACAGGAAGTAATGGGTTGACGAGCTGGGCCGTGCGGCCAGATGGACCGGTGCGGTTCAGTGATGATCGGACGCGATTCAATCGAGACCTACCCGGTCACGAGCATTCATTGCCGATTAACAATCTTCATGACGGACTTGATGCGTTGCACACCGCCTACGATTTGCACGTCATCCCCGTCGACGGAGAGCCTTTAACATCAATCGACGAAGCGGATATTCAGCCCAGCCGGTTAATGGTGGCGGTGAAGAAACCAGGGTTTCTAGGGCCTGCCCGAGTCGAAATTCGTTACGTCGCAGCAAGCGGCCAGATTCGTCAGATGCGGTTCTTCGAGATGCCCTATGGACCCGATAACGTGACCTTAAGCATGACCTTGGTCGAAGAGCGAACGCTTGCACCTGACTATTTTGATCACCAATCCCATCACGACCGTGAACGTGTCGTGGAATTCGAGTAATAGAGAGAAAGACAATATGAAACGACTCGTCTTTAGCATGGTCGGAATCGTAGCACTCGTCTGCACCGTCCAACTAGCCCAATATGCTTGGGCTCAGCGTTCGTCGAATCCGACTTTCTCTCGAGGCAAAATTGGCAAACCTCAATTGAGCGACACCGTCAAAGCGAATCTTTACGCCGACAATTGGTTTGTGATGTACATTAACGGCGAATTGGTCGCAGTCGATTCGATTAAATTCATGCCGCACAACGTTGTCTCGGTCGATATCTTGCCGGATTATCCGATGACGATTGCCGTGATGGCGAAGGACAATGCCGATGCCGAAACAGGCATGGAGTACGCCAACACCCAAATCGGGGACGCCGGTTTCATTCTGAAATTTGGCGATGGCACCGTCACCAATTCCGACTGGAAAGCGAAGGCGTTTTCACACGGACCGATTGATCGTGATACCAAAAACCCGCGAGTCGAAAACCTGGCTATCCCCGAGGATTGGTATGCGATCGATTTTGATGATCGCTCGTGGGGGAATGCAAAAGAGTATACGCAGGAGCGAGTGGGGCCGAAGGAACCGTTCTTTGCCCATGATTTCGCAGGAGCGAGATTCATTTGGACTGACGATATCGAACTCGATAACACCGTCATCTTTCGCCATGTGGTCACCTCACCGCCCGATGGTAAATCTCGCCCCGATTTCTCGAATCTCAATGACATCGTTCCCAGTGCTCCGCCTCGAAAACCGAAGCGATGACATTGCCGTTGTTGAACCAGTACGATCGCTGAGTGCCCGGGCCATTTCGAACCAAACATTTTTCTCACCACAAAATCAATCGCATGAACGTTCGCTACCTCGCTCTCCTCGTTGCTGGCCTATTGCTGGGCATCGGCTCGGTGAATTTGTCGGCACACGAAGGGGGCCATCACGATGATTCACCCGTGTCCAGTGCGTCACGAACATGGTCAGTCGCGGCCGACGGCACTCACTTGCACGGAACCTTTGTCTGCGTCATCGATGGTGATGTCCAGATTCGCCGAGGAGATGGCAAGTTGACGCGGATCGTGATCAACCGTTTGGTCGCATCGGATCAAGCTTGGATCGAGGCTCGGCAAGAAGAGATCCAACTTCTGAATCGGCACCGCGATATGCGACTTGTGATGTTGAATCGGCCGAGCGATAGCGATCAGCGAAAAACGCCCGATGCCAAGTCAATGCCGGCCATCGGCGAGCACTTCAAGCCATTTGAGCGGATGCTGCAGCTGCGTTGGGACGATGATTTTTTTTACGTTGGTTCCAATGGGCTGCCCGAACATCCGATGATGATCGGTATTCGCGCATGGCAACAGCAGGTTCCGATCCCACAGAAGTACCTTGGCGACAACGCTTGGCGAATTCCGCTGCACCCCGTGCCGGCGAAGAATCCGATGTCCACCAAGAATGACTTTTTGCGTGGTGCAATCGCGCTGGCAGTCAACGGTGTTCCAATCTTCAATCCGCTGAACAATCGTGGCGACGACGCATTTTTGTTTGGCGAATTGGATCAGTACGGTGGTCATTGTGGTCGCGCGGACGATTATCACTACCACATTGCTCCGGTCCATCTCGAAGAAACAACCGGTGATTGCAATCCGATTGCCTATGCCTTGGACGGCTATCCGATCTTTGGTTATCAAGATCAGAAAACTGCGGATTTCGCGCCGCTCGACAGCCTGGGGGGACACAAAGATGCCTCCGGCAATTACCACTATCACGCCCAGAAAACCTATCCCTATCTGAATGGCGGTTTCTATGGCGAAGTCACCAAGCGTGACGGTCAAGTCGATCCGCAACCCCGGGCCGAACCGCTACGCCCTGCGCTGCGACCCCTTCGCGATGCAAAGATCACGGGGTTCAGCCGAACCGGCAACCAATTTCAACTTGTCTACGACGTTTCGGGACGCAAAGGCAGGATCGATTATGTCGTCAAGGAAAATGGCAGCGTCGATTTCACGTTTCAGGATCCCTCGGGAAATACGCGAACCGAGTCCTATCAAAGTCGCATGGGCAAGCCCTACTTGCCACAGCGGGATGCATCGGAAACCGACGTCGATTTGAGCCATCACTCACCAAGTGGGATGCCCATGTTGACGGTCACCAGCCCAGCCTTTGCTGCCGGCTCTGAAATGCCCATCGAGTTCACCGGAGACGGAGTGGGGCAATCGCCTCCGCTAGCATGGACAAAGGGGCCGGAGGGGACGCAGTGCTATGCGCTCAACCTGTGGCATACGCCCGGCCCCGGCGACATTAAATCATATTGGTTGCTTTACGATATCCCAGAGGATGTCACCCGTTTGCCAGCGAATGCGCGCGGGATTGGAACCGCAGGCTACAACGACAAAGGGCACACGACCTATGACCCGATGCGATCAAAAGGACCCGGCGTCAAGGAATACCATATCACGGTCTACGCGTTGTCCGAAAATCCCGACTTTGCATCGACCAAAGTCACGCGTGACGAGCTGCTGAAAAGCATCGCCGACATCACCTTGGCCCAAGGTACGCTGGACTATCAATACACGCGGACGCGAACCGGATCATGGATGATGATTGCCGGATTGATCCTTGCCGGCATCGTCGCGATTGCAATGTGGTTTCGCAAACGAAGGCCAACACCCAGCGTTGGTTTGCCGCTAGTTCAAACATGACGTCGGTACGGAGTCGGCTTTTTAACTCTGACTCAGGGTCCACTACCGATGCAGATGATTTCGCGGCTGGTGCGTTGGTACAGACGCCCGCGTGCGGCCGAAAAGGGACTCAAGGTCCACGTCTCGCCTGGCAGTCCAAGATCGTTCACTGCCACCAAGGCGTTTTCGTCAAAACGCTCTGCAGTCGCATCGACAACGTAGACCGTCCCCAGCACGGTTGAAAAGTAAACGCGATCATTCACCACAATCGGTGTGGCGGCCGAGATGTGACCAAACCCGTGACTCAGTCGGCGTTTATCGCCTTCGACCGTGAATCCAGAACCCGTCATGTCGCCGGATTTGAATTCACTCCACGAAAACTTCTTCTTGCCGTTCTCGATGACGACCTGCACCGGCACTTGCAGGTAGCTGACTTCCTCTGTTTCGATATCGATCCGCCCCAAAATGCCTGGCTGGCCGCCTATGAAGAAGTAGTACTTGCCAACTCCGATGTTGGTGCGGTGCGTCAGCAGATGAGGTGATTTTAGTTCGGACGCGTCTGCGGGCTCTAGGTAGCGGCCGGCGTTTTCGTCGAACGCGATGAGGCTGCCGGTGCCGCGAATGCGGATTCGCTTCACGGTCTCGCCCGTTGCCAGATCGAGCACGAAGAAATCGTTGCGGTCGAAACAATAGGCGTACTTCTCGTCGATAAAGTCGGTTCCTTCAAACGACAATCCCTGTCGTTCCCAGACCAAGTCGTGTGCGTCGTTCAGCCGAGACAGACTAACACCGTAGGGTTTTTCCGGAGGGCTGTGACTGCCGCCTCGGGCGTGCAGCAACACGGTCTCGCCGTGCAGCAATCCGAGCGCACCTTTGCTGTGCACGCTGATGCCGTCCGGCATGATTGCGGTCGGCTGTCCGGTCAGCGCATCGAAGCATCGGATGTACATCCACGGCCAGCCGGTTTTGCTGTTCTTGTCGTAATCGGTCGCCGTTTGTTCGCGGCGCTGGGGATCGCTCGCGTCACGCATCATTGCGTAGTACAGGTTGCCGCCGTGCAAAAACGGTTGAAATTGTTTCGCCGAATGTTTGGTGCGAACTTCAAATTCCTTGCCCCACACGCGTTGGCCGTCCAGGGTATGGCACGCCATAAAGCCGCCCGCGTTGACGAACCAAACATGCTTGCCATCGGACACCGGGGTTGGCGTGGTCGAATCGGTGAAGGTGCCGTTGACCTGGTTCGGCCGCTGCCCCGGCAGATCACAACTCCACAGGATCTTGCCCGTGTTCGCGTCGAGACAATAGCCGCGAGTTTCCGATACCCACGTTCCTTTGGGGCCGATGTCTTCTGCGGTCAGTTGACGGAAACAGGTCAGAAACAGCCGGTCGCCCCAAACGGCGATGCCGCTGTGTCCTGTTTCGGGCAACGGCATTCTCCAGCGAATGTTTTTGCCCGTGGCGACGCTCCAGTCCGTCGGGTACTCGGTCTGCGAGCTCAGGTGATAGTTTCGCTGAGGCCCACGATGCTCTGGCCAATGATCTTGGCAGAACGCGGTGGAAGTCAGGGCGGCGAAGAGGCCGACAAGGGGCAATGTTATCCGAGGGGTCACTTTCAAGTCTGCCTGTGATGTCGATGACAATTGGGAGGGCCAGTTGTGCCGGTTGCGGTGTCATCCATCATAGTTGATGATCCGAACACCGGGGCGAACGCCGATACCGCCGCGATTACAAGATCGAAACGCAAGCAAGCCGCCGAAACACACTAGGACGCAGGGCATCTCGTATCGCTCGGAGGTGATTGCGGCCACTGGTTTTTATAGCGGAGCGGCGTGGATACCCCGCACGGTCAAAATCGAACGTTTTACTCGCCGCAAGCGGGCGGGAAAGACGCCGCGATCGCTACTAAAGTCGATGGCATTGAATGCATCGACGGGGGGAAGGACAAATCCACGATCTCCGCCAAGGTCGTTCGGGATCGTCATGTCAATCCCCGCTGACTTGCAGAGCGAAGTGAACTCCAATGATCCCTTCGTCCTTGAATTGCGATGGCATCGTGTATGAACTCTGATAGCGAAACGCCGCGGCTTCATCACCCCCCGCGGTTGGTCAACTTTCCCTTCAATCCCACTCGGTTACCGTTCTTCTATGGCACGGTGGTGATGGTGTGTGGCACGTTGGGGGTGTTGGCGAGTGCCCCAGGACAGACCGTGGGCGTGTCGGTGTTCACCGACTTTCTGATCCAAGCACACCAGTTGTCGCGGAGCTGGATTAGTTTCGCCTACCTCGCCGGAACGATCGCCAGTGCGATGTTGATCACCCGCGCCGGTCGCTGGTACGACCGATTCGGCGGCCGCTGGGTGTCAGCGATCTCGGCCGGTATGCTGGCGGTCGTGTTGACGGGAATGAGCTATTCCGCCGTGATTGCCGAGTCCGTCGCATCAATCTTGCCTGCCACGTACCGTGATCACACGTCCTTTGTCGTGTTGACGCTCGGATTTTTCGCGATGCGTTTCTTTGGCCAGGGAATGTTGACGCTGTCGTCGCGGAACATGGTGTTGGAGTGGTTTGAACAGCGGCGTGGAATGGCGTTGGCGTTCATCGGGATCTCGGTCGCCTTTGGCTTCTCAGTGACTCCGCCCATTTTTGAATGGCTGATCCAACGAGGCGGATGGTCGTGGGCTTGGCAAACGATTGCGGTGGTCGTTGCGGTTTACGCGTTTCTCGCGTTTTGTTTCGGTCGGTCAAAACCAGAAGACCACGGTTTGCTGCCCGACGGACCCTTTGCCAAGAAGGATCGAAAGACGCATGCCGAAACTTTAAGCGGACGTCAATTCACTCTTTCCGAAGCTCGACGCACCTACAGTTTTTGGGTATTCACGTTCAGCGTCGTCATGTCCGGTTTGGTGTTAACAGCCTTCTCGTTTCACGTCGTCTCGATCTTTGCCGATGGCGGAATGTCGCGAAGTCAGGCCGTTGCCATTTTTGTGCCGGCCGCCTGTGTCAGCGTCGTTGTTGAATTTGTCGGCAGCTGGCTCAGCGACTTTGTCAAGTTGAAATACTTGGCGATGGTCCAGTTGGTAGGCATCGTGATGCTTTCCTTGAGTTTGTCGTTCTTGTCGCCAGGGCCATCGGTTGTTTTTGTGGTGTTGGGGATGGGGCTGATGCAAGGCATGTTCGGAATCATTTCCGGAGTGACTTGGCCGCGGTTCTATGGCCGCACGCATCTCGGCGCGATCTCGGGATTTTCGACCTCGATCGTGGTGGCGGGAACTGCGGTCGGCCCGTACTTGTTCAGCGTCTCGCACGACCGATTTGGCAGCTACCAAGCAGCGACGCTGTTGTGTGCCGTTGTCGCACTAATGTTGCTCGCCGCCTCACCCCGCGCCGACCGCCCGCAATAGTTTGTCCCGCAGCAGACTTTGGGTGCTGGTCATGCTCCGGGTTAAGCGTTTTGGAGCAACGAAGGTTAGTTGGCTAGCGTTTTACTGCGTCAAACACGGCCAATTGTGGCAGGTGGTCGCTCAAGGCAAACGATTCCTTGTCGTCGATATGCAAGCGGAACGCGCCCTCGAACAGCGGTCTTGATTCAACGATCTGATCTGCGATCGGCCCTGCGGCCATGACGTAATCGATCCGCCACTTGGGGATATCCGCTTTGATCGTCGGGCCGTCGCCCTTGCCAACGCGAGCGAATGTATCGGTCCATCCAGCGTCGATCCAAAGCTGGTATTCTTCGGTGTCAGGTCCGTGATTCAGATCGCCAATGAGAAGCATCGACCGCCCGGCATCAAGATCCGGCTTCATCGATTCGAGCATCACCCGAATCTCTTTCAGCCGCACCGTGGGCTCGGCGGTGGGATAGAGATGAGCCGAGTGAACAACGAGTGGCTCACCACCGGGCAGTTGGATCGTGGCGCTTCCCCAGTGCCGAGTGAACAAGTCTTTTGGTCGTTCGGTCGCCATCGGCGCGTTGTGAAATTCGCTAATTTCATAACGGCTCAGCAGCGTGCCTGGCCAGCTTCCGCCGCTCGCAAAGCGGACGTGATTCATTCCCAGCAGCTTCGCAACTTCTTGAGTCAGTTCCTCTGCGGGGGATTCTGAGAAGTTGATGATGTCAGGTTCCTGCAAAGCCAGTTCCATCGCCAGTCGCCGCGCCATTTGGCCTTTCGCCACTGCCTGCTTCGCCAAGCGGCGTTGCTTGGGCCACCCTGTAAGTCCATAGATGTTGTAAGCGATCACTCGCAGAGGCGTGGTCGTTGAATCATTCGCATACGAACTGGCGTTTGCCACCGCGAGACTGGCAGCGAGCGTGCCACAGAATTTTCGGCGAGAGATGTTCATCGTGTTCTCCAGAAGTGTAGAGCAGGATTGTACCGCAAATATGCATTTGCTGTTGGGCCCGGGCCTACCGAGTAGCTGGTGGAATTGATCATCCGACGCCAGCGACCGCTGCAAACCGCTGCTGCTTGGCTAAGAAAACAAAAGCTCTGTTACCTCTGTTATCTCCTGTTCAATCGACCGCGCAATCTCAAGCACCCTGTCCACGAACCCGCGTCGACGAAGACCGGGGGGGAATTTGAACAGGAGGAAAGGGAGGAAACGGAGGTCCCTGCACGGCTTGGTGTATTCAACGCTCAGGCTTGGTGAGATTCAAGCTTCAACAACGAAGCCGGAACAAAAACTCTGTTATCTCTGTTCTCTCCTGTTCAAACGACCGCGCAATCTCGACCACCTCGTCCACGAACGCGCGTCGACGAAGGCCAGGGGGATTTGAACAGGAGGAAAGGGAGGAAACGGAGCCCCATGCACGGTATGGTGTATTCAAGGCTCAGGTTCAGTGGATCCAAACTTCAGAAACATAGCAGGAATAGAAACTCTGTTACGACTGTTATCTCCTGTTCAAACGACCGCGCAATCTCGACCACCTCGTCCACGAACCCGCGCCGACGAAGTCCAGGGGAATTTGAACAGGAGGAAAGGGAGGAAACGGAGCCCCATGCACGGCTTAATGTATTCAAAGCTCAGGCTTGGTCGATCCAAGCTTCAGCAACAAAGCCGGAACAAAAACTCTGTTACCTCTGTTACCTCCTGTTCAAACGACCGCGCAATCTTGAACACCCCGCACAGGACCCTCGCCGACAAAGACCGAGCGGGAATTTGAACACGAGTGAAGGGAAGACCTGCGTGGGACTTGATAACTTGGCCTCAGGCTTGGTTGGCTCCCGGCAGCATTAGCCTCGAGATGCCATCGGTAAGTTTGAGAACGTTAAAGTTGATGATCAGCCCGATCGGAATGTCTAGTAATTTCATGTAGCTCAGAAGCTGTGCTTTATGGATGGGCTGGACCGATTCAGTTGCTTTCACCTCGACAAATAGGCATCCTTCAATGAGTATGTCAAACCGGAGCGGGTACTCACGCTGAAATCCCTTCCATTGAACGATCACTTGTTGTTGGTTGTCTGCTTTGTGTCCGCGGATTTCAAGTTCTTTGGTAAGACACCATTCATAGATCGATTCGAGTAATCCGGGGCCTTTGTCCTTGTGCACTTCAATCGCAGCGCCAATCACATCGTGAGTGAGTCCCGAGGCCTTTTCAAATAGTGAGTGCATTTTTACGCTCCAAACAGAGAAAACGAAGTGTGAATTGAAATTCAGTTATCTACGCTTCTTTCTGATAAAGCAAGTCTCTGAACCTGAGTGGCCCCTTGCAGCAACCCGGGGAGGATTTTGAACAGGCGGAAACGGACGAAATGGAGAGCCCATGCACGGCTTGATGTATTCAAAGCTCAGGCTTGGTGGATCCAAGCTTCAGAAACATAGCTGGAATCGAAACTCTGTTACCTCTGTTATCTCCTGTTCAAACGACCGCGCAATCTCGAGCACCCCGTCCACGAACCCGCGCCGACGAAGGTCAGGGGAATTTGAACAGGAGAAAAGGGAGGAAACGGAGTCCCATGCACGGCTTGGTGTATTCAAAGCTCAGGTTCAGTGGATCCAAGCTTCAGAAACATAGCTGGAATCGAAACTCTGTTACCTCTGTTATCTCCTGTTCAAACGACCGCGCAATCTCAAGCACCCAGTCCACGAACCCGCGCCGACGAAGTCCAGGGGAATTTGAACAGGAGGAAAGGGAGGAAACGGAGTCCCATGCACTGTTTGATGCATTCAAGGCTCAGGTTCAGTGGATCCAAGCTTCAGAAACATAGCAGGAATCGAAACTCTGTTACCTCTGTTATCTCCTGTTCAATCGACCGCGCAATCTCGACCACCTCGTCCACGAACACGCGTCGACGAAGACCAGGGGAATTTGAACAGGAGTGAAGTAGGGAGGGGCTAGTTGGCGGTGCTGGGGGATTTTGTTGTTCATCCCGCTTCGGGGACGTGTAGCCACGTCCACTACGGGGAAGGGGATTCGAGGTGCTTGCTGGGTTTGAGGACAATAATCGCAAAGGTCAATTTGTATCCGCCTGCGCTGAATCGCTGGGGACGTTGGTCGATCGTTAAGTATGAAAATCGCTGCATCGGTTGATAACACACGCAGTCGCTTGACCCTAGCTCGATGCACATCGAGTAAAATTCAGCCACATGAATTCGGGTGCGATTGATGATGGAGATCGAGCGTTGGTAAAAAACATCGTGGTATGCTGCGACGGGACGGGGAACCAATTCGACAGCGATCAAACCAATGTGCTCCGGCTGCACTACTCGCTTGTCATTGATGCGCAGCGGCAGGTCGCCTTCTATCAGCCTGGGGTTGGTACTTTCAGTCCAAGTATGGCTTTGACCCGTCCCGGCCGAGCGTTCAGCAAAGCGATGGGACTCGCGTTCGGAGCCGGCTATCGTAAGACGATCGAAGACGCTTACTGGTATATTGCACAGCACTATCAGCCGGGGGACCGGATCTGTTTGTTCGGATTTAGTCGCGGCGCCTACGCGGCTCGTGTCGTGGCCGCACTGTTGCACAGCGTGGGAATCCTGCAGCCCGGTAACCGGCAACTCGTACAATATGCGATGGCGGAGATCGAGTTGCGGAAAGGACGCCGTTTGGACTTTGCCCATCTTGGCCGCTTCCGAAAACAATTTTCACAGCGATTCGAGGAAAAGCCGTTCCTATTCTTAGGACTCTGGGACACGGTGTCTTCCGTGTCGTGGGCATACGATTATTTGTCGTACGCATTTACCGCCAGCAATCCGAGCGTCGATGTCATCAGGCACGCGGTTTCAATCGACGAGCATCGAGCATTCTTTGCGCAAAACCTATTCAAACGTCGGAAGCATCAAGACTTTGAAGAAGTTTGGTTTGCGGGGGTGCATAGCGATGTCGGTGGCGGGTACCCCAAAGACGAAAGTGGTTTGGCGAAGACGGCCTTGGAATGGATGCTGGTTCAAGCACGTGATGTTGGCGGCGTCTTGCTCGACGATTCACGAGTGGAACGTGTGCTCGCCGAAGGCAGTAGCCCTGATCACGCAGGACCGATTCATCGTTCGCTAACTTGGAAATGGTGGTGTGCAGAATTCTTTCCGAAGCAGACCTACCCGTCGCCTGTTCCGTTTCCCCACCTGTTTCGGCGGAGGAAACCAACAAGCCGATCGGCCAGAGAATCCGATTCAGGGACGTGTCGGATCCATCAGTCAGCAGTGCGGCGATACAATGACACGCTCTTGCAATACAAGCCTTCCAATTGGCCGGATGAGTTCGAGATCGAACCAGAGTCACGATACGCATTGAAGTCGTGATCAATGTGCTTAACAGACAATACGTGTCGTCCGAATCGTTCCTCGCCAAGCCGGCCGTCTCGAACGGCATTTGAGCTACTTACCGAGTTTCGCTTTTGCGATCAGCTTCTCGAGTTCTAAGACGTGGTTGTACGGTGCGCGTTTACGGCGATATTTATTCGAAACAATTTCGTAGAGTGTTTCGAGATCCTCGAGCGAAATGACCGGATGTAAGGTCCACTCCGTTTCCGATTTTAGACGGGACCGAAGCTTCCATTGCCCCCCGTGTTGCGTTGCGGTG
>NZ_JBFHFD010000245.1:0-11768 GCF_041583735.1 Novipirellula sp. | reverse complement strand
TCTTTGTCTGCGGAGTTTGAGTTCGCCTCCGAGGACGTGTCTTTCTACCGAACGCCAAGCGAATTTGAACGCGACTCATCTCGGATGTATGAATCGTTTCGATCTTGCGATTTTGGTTTCTGCGGATTTTATCGGGAAGACTTTTCGGAGGACGAAATCAGGAATAGTCTTCCCAGTGAAGGTTACTGGCGATTGCCGTTACTCGAAGTTAAACTCAGGGGTAACCCGCACGACGTGCGCATCAGTTTCATCAAGACGGCGGACGAGCAATTCCTCGAATTTGATGCACCTTCCAAAAAGCTGCTGGATCGTGCAATGAAAGAGATTCCGTGGCGAGATCAGCTCGAGTTTTGGACCGGTGAAGCCGACGAACGCTGGGGATTATTGGCTCTCACGCAGTCGCTCGAATCTCCGGCGTCATCGGATTGCAAGTAGGTAAAGAGGCTTTCAGGTCATGGTGTAAGGGCTTGGTCGCATTGACATGTTGGCCTCCGTGTCGAATGAGCTTTTAGGAAAAAGTCCCTGACAAACGCGAGGCCGTCGGGGACCGGCCGCAGCATTGACCGGGACATCTCGTGTCAAGTTGCACCTCGGCCGAGCTCGACTCCGTTTCTCACGGGAAATCCGTTGGAACACCTGTTATTCGCCGTAACCATTGATCTTTGGACGCTGGAGCAATGTCTGCAAAACCTGCTGCACACGCTTCCACCGGACGAGCCTCGTTTAAGTGCTTGAGGAGCATCGAATGACTTTGTGCTATGCAAGAGTGCCACTCGACGATTCACGCATGCCGTCGGAAGCCTCACGACAGTTGCAAGAAGACTTTGGCAAAGAAGCCATTGCGTCTGTTTTTTTTCCGACGTCCGACGCCTCTCGACAATCGATTAATGGCTTCAATTTTTATTTCCAAGACTGTCGTCTTGTTTCGTTGGATTGCATCAGTCAGTGGTGTCGTTTCATGTCATCGGAGGACCGAAGGGATCGCATTACCATCAGCCAAACTTGGCGTGATTTGGAAACCTCCAAAGCCGCAATCGGGCTAACGCCAACGGGGCCTGAAAATGGGTATTGGTGCCGACGTCTCTTCCAGCTCACGCCGACAAAGGCTTCCAGGGATTCCAAAAATAGCTTTGGGATCAACTTGTTTGTCCACAACTACCCACGGCCACCGTTTGACCTTGAGCTGAGAATTCCTTCTGAATCGGTTGGTGGACTTGAGTCATCTCGACTCGCGTTCTGGAGCAGCGTTCGCGACAACATCCGCTGCCTAAAAGGTCTGGAGGTCGACAGTCAGGGGAAGTTTGACTTGCACTGGCTTCAAGGCATTGAAGATGCGAGACTTCGATGCATCAAAGGGGGCGGGATAGATTCGGTATCAATGTTCGTACCGCAGTCCAGAGTGTCCAACGCCACGGAAACACTCCGTCAAATTCATGCTTTGATTGAATCGCTTTCTCCGGATTTTGAGTTTGAATCCGAAACCATAGCGTTCGGCCTGACGCCTAAGCAATTCGCATCCAACGCTTCTCGGATGCATGATGTACGGCGATCTTGGAACTTTGCCTTCCAAGGAGTTTATCACAAGGAATTTTCTGAAGACGAAATCTTGAATAGTTTGCCCAGCGAAGGCTACTGGCGCTTGCCTTTGCTAAGAGTTAAACTTCGAGACAAGCCGTACAGTTTCTGCTGCCGTTTTATCAAGACAGCGAACGAGCAATTCCTTGAATTTGATGTTCCGTCCAAAAGGTTGCTGGATTTCGCAATGAAAGAGATCCCATGGCGAGATCAGCTTGAGTTTTGGACGGGTAAAGCGGATGAACGCTGGGGGCTTTTGGCGCTTGCACAGTCGCGTGAATCTTCGACGCAATCCGAGTGAGCGGGCAAATGAGAGCGGGCAAATGGGTCAGGTCTCTTTGATGAGTTAATCAACGACTGCACCAGAGCGAAGCGACCTTGAAACGATCCGCCAATCGTATGGAGCGGGAAAATGGGTCAGGCCTCTTTGATGAGTCAATCAACGACTGCACCAGAGCGAAGCGACCTTGAAACGATCCGCCAATAGTACGGAAGAAGGAAAGGTGCGCGGACTCTATCTTTTTGTCTCTGCAATAGAAGTTGCAGCCTTGTATTGCTGGTGCGGTATCCGCAACTGAGAAAAAGCGTCTCAACGTCGTTGACACCGTCCGCATGGCGAGTCGTCACTCAAGACTTTCGAGCCACGCTGACTACCCCCAGAGCCTCTCAACGAGACGGCTAAATCAATATCGAACCCACCCCAGGCCGGAGGCCGACACCGCAATACTGTAGTGGAGGTTGCTAAACCTCCCGCCAGCACACAAGGTTTGCAGCACGAATTAAAAGATCGGCAAATCGGGTTTCCCCGATGCATGACACACCAATCGCCAGCGGCGACTTCTCAACATCATTTCCATCGTCAGTCTAGCATTGTCGGACCTCATCCGGTTGCAAAGAGGCAGACGTTTGAATCAGATCCGTCGGCTCATGCCGGACTGCCACAACGATCGCCCCGGATTTGAGTCCTGGAACCTTTTCTTAATTTGATGTCGAACTTTTTGTATCGCGAACTTGATAATCCTATCCTTGCACGATGATTTGCGCAATGTGCTGCGACAACTGATCTTAAGTTGCACAGTGTTTGGAACATCAAATTAGTCTGCGCCAGTCACTGCCCAAGTATTTTTTATGGAAGCCAATGCATCGCGAAAGAATGATCCGGACTTGAGAATCGTTGGCCAGCTTTTCTCGATGCCAAGAGAACGCTTGGCTTCGATTAGCTCAATGAAAGCTTTCCAGATCAAGCTTGGATTGTTCGACACTTCGGCGATTAGCATCCGCAGAGGTTCTTTGCTGTCCGAAAGCATTGCCCTGTGGTAAAGAACGGCCATCCCGAAGATCGTCATCTGTGGAATAGCTGAATCGAGTTCGGAAAACACCGGCTCTAAAAAAGTACCGATTCCCGTCGCATATGCTTGACGCCTATCGTCTTCCGATGCGTAGCGCTTACGCTTAATTTTTTTAAAGCGGTCTACTTGATTCGCAACTAATTTACTTAGCTCGTATGCATCGCGAAACTTCTCAGCAGTCAGGTCAGATTGGAGCACTTTGGAAAAGCTACCACCATCGTCTGTGAATATTTTGCTCGGATCCTTTTTGGCAAGTTGAGGGTCTTCGAAAAATGTTGCTACATATGCCTGCATTCCATCTTTGAACGGGATAACCTTGTTTGAGAGTGGACTGCCGAACTTTTGTTCGAGTTCTCGAATTTCGGACTGAAGCATGGCATCGATCTCGCCCGCTCTTCGTTCAAGGAAGTATCCTAACGTCGATAGGGAGTGAAACAACTGTACAATTCGAGGATCATTTGACCTTAAAAAAGTGTTGTCAACGCGAGTTTGATTGTTCAAATTTACGGCAACGTTGGAAGCGAACTCCTTGTCCTTGCCCGTCGTAATCACTCGAATTGCAGCATGTACGTTTCGTTGGAGGGTTCCGTCCACCGAGCATCGGTGCAGGATACGAATTGTCTGTCCCCCGTTGACGATTTGGGGTCTCTCTAGACTGAGAGCGTTATTGAAGGGTTTATGAATAGCGGAATCACAGATTATTGACACACCATTGTTATAGTGAAAGAAGTCTTTTGACTGCTCAGGGCTCGCGGCGGTCGATGCAATCGCCATGTTCGTCCCTCGATCGCCTTCGAACATTCGAACATTTTGCTGTAGAATTGCTTCCCCGTGTTTTTCGTATAGGTCCGCCAAGAACTGCCCACTGAGATCAAACAAGTAAGTTTCGTGATCGCCAATGCGTGTCATATACGGCAGTCTTTCAAGCGGGATATCTAGGGTCGCATCTAGTGTGGGGAGATTAACGTTGTAAAACTTGCTATGGATGTCTGTCAGATTGCTGAATTGCCAACGAAAAAGGTCCTTTGCTGGTCCACTTTTCTCTGTGCAGAAGGACTGGAGTTTGGTGACCGAGTCCGGCGGCAGTTCGGCCATGCTGGAAGCGCAAATAACAATCCGGTAGCCAGCAGGCGTAAAACCGTAGATTTCCTGCAGCCTAGCCAATAGTTCGGGATTTGCGATTGCACTATGGTCTCGAGCGAGAATTAGCTGTAGGCCAGAAATCATCTTGTCTACTTCGCCTGTAGCAACTGACTTGTTGATCGAACGTGGATTCTTGAATTGATAAAAGAGAACCTCTTCACTATCAATTTCAATCGCATCAATCCCTAGGTCCCCCCCTCCGTCGCAGATCTGTTCTTTCGATTCGATGTCTGTCATTCCGCCTATATGGCGGAAATACCAATATGCGAATCCGTATCCATCATTATCAAACTCCTGCTGTGTCACTATCGCATTGACTTGGTTGTCGAGTTGCTCTTTGAATAAACTCAGGATTTCAGGGATTTCAGACATTTCTTCGGCAGTCAAAAGAGCTGGAACGTTCATTGAGTAATTAGGATTAATCGGCAGCGAAGCCTCTGCTGGAGTTTTACTTTATCGTTGTTGTAAATGGAGCGACAGTCATAAACGCATGACGATATAGTTTGCTTCGATAGAGATGTTGTATTCACGCTTTGGAAAGGGGCAATCGTTTGGACGTCGTTGATGTCTCTATTGGTTCTGCAAGTTGCGCCTGAATAACGCCCACCTATAGCAAACAATATTTGGATAAAAGAAAATGACAGGGGGCAATTCGGGGTAATTGCTTGAACAAACGGTTGTAACTGGGGAATTGCGTTCGACACAAAACGGACTACTTTTACAGTCCGACGCAAGTTGGCACGCGTTAAACTCAATTCGTTGAGTAAGTCTCCGCCTCACAGTTCACTGCCAAACTCGCTTCAGTCTGTGTGACCGTGGCGCGTTGCACGTTTTTGCAAATGGGCTAAGCGGTCAGCACCAAAGGGCAGTCGAAGGCTTGCTTTGTCTGATAAAATTGGATCGTCTCCTTTGGAAATAGAACACTCACAATTCCAAGTGTGGTCGGATTTCAACTCAATTACGGTGCGCCAGTCTGCTGAGATACGTTGGGTGGTAAAGTTATGGGGAGCTTTTGCCACTGTTGATTTCTTGTTTCAGGACCTCGTACATTTTCGCTTTCGACTCGCTGCGGTGCGGCCGCAACACTCGGAATTAGGTGGATTCTTCGCTCAATTTTGGCATGTGTGGTTCGAATCGGATCAATTGCAGCTACGTTTTCATAAAGCTGCCGGACATACTCCTGGGGATAAATCGTCATGATTGCTTGAATTAACTGGTGAGAATCGAATGAGTTTGGTAGCTCGGCGATGATAATCGATAGAATCGATTCATTAAGGTGTAACATCTGCTTCGCTTGAGTATGTTCGTGCATCGGATTGCAATCGACGGCACTTTAGCATGCGGAACCAAGATCCATTTTTCCTTTTTACACAATCTCGGGGGAGATCAGTAGGTGAATATCGGCGCAAAGAAATTGGATTCTCAGATGAACACACGTCAGTAGCGGTCGATAAAATGGCAGTGCCCAGTATGCGAGAAGAAAAGGTACGCGGGCTCTTTTTCGTGTTTTGAAAAGAGGCGTAGATTCCCTATTCATGTTCTCAGCGGCAGCATTACCGGACGCCGGCACCGCACAAGTTACAACCTCTTGGTAAACCCGAGTCCTGCCTAAGAAAACCCCGCGAGTTTTCCTTGCCGTTTTCAGCTCCAAGACCGCGGAATCGGTTGTGTAAACGTGCGTCCGACCTGTAGCCTGGATGAGTGTGACCGTAAGAATTGATTTCGCGGTGCCTCTCCTGTGAATTGGACGCCGATATCTCGCGGTAACCGCTGCGGGGCATTTTTATAACCTGGCTCGATTCATTGGCTTGCCATGATCCGCGACTTCTTTATTTGCGTGCCAGTCTGGCTCGCGCTTGTCGGCTGGTTTGTTGGTAGCTTTGCTCGAGGCCGCGGCGTGCAAGATTCCGGCGGGATGCGGGATACCGTTTACGGTTACGCTTGGCTACTGGGAAGCTTGATGATCGTGCTTCATATTCTGGCCAGCTACGGACTGGCGTACAGCTGGAGTCACGCTGCAGCGATCGAGGCGACCGCCGACGAGTCCGAGCGGGTCACCGGGATCCGCGCCGGATGGGGTGTCTATGTCAATTTCCTCTTCGCCGCCGTCTGGATGGGCTATTCGATTGCAATGACAACTCGCAAGCGGCGATGGCCGGCAGTCGACCACGCCGTTTTCTGGTTCACGGCGGCGATCATTGTGTCTGCGACGATCGTTTTTGAAGCCGGGGCAGTCCGTTGGCTGTCAATTGCCGCTTTCACCGGTCTGATCATTTCGACGCTTTGGCCTCGCCAATCGCCCGCTGATCCAGACGCACCGGCGCATCAGCCCAGGTAACATTCGCTTGCGACTGTAGAGCAATGCTTGGGGGTGGCCAGCGCATCATCCGTCCGCGACGGTCGTGCTATTCCCATTACATCCAAACGCAGGACCTCTTTGGACATCTCGCTCGGTGTAAAGTGCGGTTCATCGCGTGGGCGACGGTTGGCTTGCGTCGGCGGGTTGGTGGGCTTTGCGGTAGTCTCGCGGTGAGCACCGGCAAGTGGATTTGAATGCTTCGTTGAAGCGGCTGAGACTTTGGAAACCGGATGCGAGTGCGATGTTGAGGATCGCATCGTGAGTGGTAACAAGGAGACGCTGCGCGTGTGAAATACGATGCTGGACGACGAATGCGGTGATCGTTGTTCCAAACGTCCGCCGAAACAGATCCATGGCGTAGTTGGGGTGCAGGCCGACGGCATCTGCAATCGACTGGGACGTCAGAGGGAGTTGATAATTCTGGGCGATGTAACAGGCCAGCTTGTCAGCACGTGACAACACCATCGCTGAGGACGTTACGGCGGTCGTGGTCATGCCGCGTGCGAATCGCAGCAGTCTTGCTTGCACTTCCAATTGAGCGGCTCGCTCCAGCACCGGTTCATTGCTTTGCAGGTCCTGTTCCCATCGCCGAAACATCCGTTCATCCGATCCAACCTGAGCCATGTCCGTGAGTAGTTCTCCCTGCAAGATTCGCTGCACCAGCGTTGGGTTCAGTCCTGCACGTAAAAATTCGCCAAGCGGCAACGTCACGACAAAGTAAGGAGCATCCCCTTGGAACTCGACAATTTGATGGGGAATCGCAGCCCAAAACATTCCGAGTCGGCCTGTTTCGATCGTTGTCCGCTGGCCGCCCAGCAGGTAAGTCAGCGAACCGGCCATCATTAGGTTCAATTCGATCTCGTTGTGCCGGTCGGGTCGCGTCATGCGAGTCGGCGTCCACGATTCACAGGTGAAACCGTAGGGCGAGAACTCGGGGCGTTTGATATCGAATTGCTTCATCACCTTAGAATACCGTGAGTACTGCCGAAATATCAGGGAGAATTGCGGTGTGGCCACGGATATTCTTAATCCAAGTTAGGGGCGATGCCCCGCCAACGCCAAGGTGCGACCGGCCGAAGTCGCGAAGCACATTACACAAAGGAAATGACATGAAGCTGCTCACGCTCTTGATCGCACTGCTGACTCTCGGCGGACCGCTGGGGCTGCTGCTTTCCAAAGCGACGGCCGACGAAGTCAAACCCGCCAAGGTGGCTGCGTTTCCGGGCGCCGAGGGTTACGGTTCGGTGACTCCTGGCGGCCGAGGCGGCCAGGTGATTGCGGTGACTAATCTTAACGCCCGTGGTGCGGGCAGCTTGCAGGCGGCGTGTGATGCCAAGGGGCCAAGGGTCGTCGTCTTCAAAGTGGCGGGCACCATCGACGGCGACGTCAAAATCAAAAACGATTTCATCACGATTGCGGGCCAGTCGGCACCTGGCGATGGCATCACGATCAAAGGCAATCTCGCCATCGATGCTAATGACGTCGTGATCCGCTATCTACGAGTAAGGACGGATCACGATGGGGACGCGTTAGGGGGAAGGTACCACAAAAATATTATGGTGGACCATGTATCGGCCAGCTGGAGTAGCGATGAGGTGTTCTCGCTGTACCACAACGAAAACGTCACGATTCAGTGGTGCATGATCACCGAAGCTTGCGCCAAGGAAGACGGGTCGCATCGTTTTGGCGGTATCTGGGGCAACCAGTACGGCACTTACCATCACAACCTGTTTGCCCACAACGACAGCCGTAATCCTCGCTGGGCATCGGGTTGTGGCTACAACGATTACCGAAACAACGTGCTGTTCAACTGGGGGTATCAAAGTTGTTACGGTGGCGAGGCACGTCAAAAAGGCGATCGGCGAAAACCAGCGATCGAGTTCTCTGCGATCAACATGGTCGCCAACTACTACAAACCGGGGCCCGCTACGCGTGGCGACGTGAAGGACTGTATTGCAAGTCCTTCGTCCCGAGGCGATGACGACTACGGCAGTTGGCACGTGGCCGATAACTATGTCGATGGTTCTCCCGAAGTGACCCATGACAACGCGTTGGGTGTGGAAGGCAAGACGTTCAAAACGTTGGCGACGCCGTGGAAGGCAATGCCTATTCATCAGCAATCGCCGCAGGATGCTTATTTGGCGGTCCTTGAACACGCAGGCTGCTCATTGCCCAGACGTGATTCGATCGATGCCCGTATCAGCGAAGAGGTCCGCAAGGGCGTCGCGATGTACGGCAAAAACGGAATCATCACGACACAGCAGGACGTTGGCGGCTGGCCGAGTCTGCAGTCGGCGGCGGCGCCACAGGATTCGGACGGGGATGGGATGCCTGACGAATGGGAAAAGAAATACGGATTGGATGCGAACGAGGCCGATGACAACGCGTCCGACAACGACGCCGATGGGTACACCAACGTCGAAGAATATCTCAACGGAACCGATCCGACCGAGTTCGTGGACTACACCAGACCGGAAAACAACATCAATTCGTTGGAGCAGTCGCATGGACAGTAATCCGCATCCCGTCTTGGGCGTAACGCTACTGCTGTTGCTCGTAGCCACGATGGTACTAGGGCAAGACGATTCGCTGATGGCTTCGGAGAAGCCACGCGTGATTATCACGAGCGATGGCGAGATCGACGACGAATGTTCGATGGTTCGCTTCCTGCTGTACGCGAACGAGTTCGATATCGAGGGAATCATCACATCGAGTTCGCAGTATCATGCTCACGGGCACAATTGGGCCGGAGACGACTGGGCGCAGCCCTATTTGGCGGCGTATGCCAAAGTCTATCCGAACCTGGTGAAGCACGACCCGCGTTATCCCACGGCTGAGTTCCTGCAGTCCCGAACGTTGCTTGGAAACGTAAAGGCGGAAGGAGAGATGGACGAGGTCACGGCTGGTTCCCAGCGGATCGTTGAGGTCTTGTTGGATGCGGCGGACGAACGCCCCGTTTGGATCCAGGCTTGGGGCGGAACGAACACAATCGCGCGGGCGCTAAAGACGATCGAGCAGCAGCATCCCGATCGAATGGCGGAGGTCGCGAAGAAGATCCGCTTCTATTTCATCTGGGAGCAGGATGAGACTTACCAAAGGTACATCCGTCCGCACTGGGGAAAGTACGGCATCCAGACCATCATTTCCGATCAGTTCATTGCGTTGTTTTACCACTGGAAGAAGTACGTTCCAGAAGAGCAGCAGAGCTATCTTGCCGCCGAATGGATGAAGGTCAATCTATTGGAAGGCCACGGTCCGTTGTGTTCGCTGTACAAGGCGCATACGAACGAGGACAAAGGGTTTCGCGAAGGCGATTTCCGATCGGAAGGCGACTCGCCGGCATTCTTCTACAACATTCCAAACGGTCTTCGCAGCGACGAGTCCCCGGGCTGGGGCGGTTGGGGAGGTCGTTTTGTCAGAGTCCGCGAAAACACGTGGCTCGATCCCGTCTCAGAGTCTGGCTACGAGTATCCTGTAGGTCGCTGGTACACAGGATCGGCGTGGGGACGCCAGCGATTGAAGAAAGAAATCTCCGGTGACGAAGCCTTGGTTTCCTACCTCAAACCGCAATGGCGGTGGATCGACGCCCTGCAGAATGACTTTGCCGCACGAGCCGATTGGTGCGTGAAGGAGTTCAATGAAGCTAATCACCACCCTGTTGTCAAAGTGAATGGCAAATTGAATCGCAATGTGAAGCCGGGCGAAGTGGTACAGCTCGATGCAACCGCGACGGATCCTGACGGCGACGAATTAACGGTTCGCTGGTGGCAGTATTGCGAAGCGGATTCGGCAGAGGCGACCGTCCGCATCAAAAACGGCGACTCGGCGCGCAACGCCTCCTTCATTGTCCCCAACGAATCAGGGAAAGAGGTTCACATCATCGTTGAGGTCACGGACAGCGGAACACCGCCGCTCGTTCGTTATCAGCGGATCGTTTGTCAGATCGAGTAATCGTCCACGCGATACTGCCGCTTGCAAAGCATTCAGGGGAGGCTGGAAAATGAAAAAGCCCCCGTGGCGATCAGAGAATTTTTCTGTCGCACCAATTTTTCTGTCTTCATCTAATCGAACGCCGGCCGCAGGAAGAGATGTGCAGCGTCAGAGAGACCGCCCGTTGCGATCGACTTTAGTAGCGAAGCGGCGCGGGCCGTCCGGTTGGAGTACTCAGATTTACTCGCTGCGACCGGGCGGCTCGCGAAGCACCGCTAGATAAGACCGGCAGCGCATCCGCCGGATGCACCCTTCTTAATCTTAATCCTAATCTTAATCTTCTTCGGTTTTTCGCGAGCGAGAAGTGGGATTGCTCGGTCGAGATTAAGATTACGAGTAAGATTAGGATTAAGAGATGAGGTGTCAGCGGTTTGGTTTCCGTCGAGTCTTTGGTCGGTGGGAATCTGGTGCTCGATGCAACACGATGCGTTGGATTGCTTGAAGATCGGGATTTACAGGAAAATAGATGACAGGAAAATGAAAAAGCTATCGTTTCGATCAGAGAATTTTTCTGTCGCACCAATCTTTCTGTCTTCGTCTAATCGAACGCCGGTTATCGGAAGAGGTGTGCAGCGTCAGAGAGACCGCCCGTTGCGATCGACTTTAGTAGCGAAGCGGCGCGGGCCGTCCGGTTGGAATCCTCGGTTTTGTTCGCTGCGACCGGGCGGCTCGCGCCGCACCGCTAGATAGAACCGGTAACGCTTCGCCGGACGCACCCTTCCTAGTCTTAATCGCCTACGGTTGCCCGCGAGCGAGGCGGGGGATTGCGCGGTCGAGATTTACAGGAAAATAGATGACAGGAAAATGAAAAAGCTCTCGTGGCGATCAGAGAATTTTTCTGTCGCACCAATTTTTCTGTCGCACCAATTTTTCTGTCGCACCAATTTTTCTGTCTCCGTCTAATCGAACGTTGGCTGCAGGAAGGGATGTGCAGTGCAAGAGAGACCGCCCGTTGCGATCGACTTTAGTAGCGGAACGGCGCGGGCCGTCCGGTTTGGATCCTCGGTTTTACTCGCTACGACCGGGCGGCTCGCGCCGCACCGCTAGATAAGACCGGCAACGCATCCGCCGGACGCACCCTTCTTGATCTTAATCTTCTACGGTTGCCCGTGAGCGAGGCGGGGGATTGCTCGGTCGAGATTAAGATTACGAGTAAGATTATGATTAAGAGGTGAGCGATGGAGAAAAAATTCTATTGAGCGTTCGGTCAGATGGAACCTGATTTCCGATGCAATGCGATGCGTCGGATCGCTTTTGAGTCTGGATCTACTGGAGAATATAAACGCACCGATGGCGATCAGAGAATCTTTCTGTCGCACCAATCTTTCTGTCTTTGGTTTATCGAACGTTGA
>NZ_JBFHFD010000244.1:0-11795 GCF_041583735.1 Novipirellula sp. | reverse complement strand
CTGTCGTCCAATGCGCTGGACACCGATACGTTGACGGGCAACTACACCTACATGATCACCTATGGTCGCGCGGGTGAACCGGAAACGCGTCCCAGCGTGATGATCGGTCCACAAAACATCGTAGCGGGACGGATTTCGCTGTCGGACTTTCCCACGCCGCCGACGCCGTCGATCACCGACGGATTTCCGAACTACAACGAAATCAAAATCTACCGCAACCTGTCGAATGACCAAAACAACTTCTATTTGGTCGACACCGTCGCGCCGGGTGAAACCTATACCGATGGAAAGTCGGACGCTGAAATTTCCGACTTGACCGTCGCCGGCAATAAGACGCTCGACATGGACGGTCCCAAGATCAACGCCGGGACGCTGTTAACGGATGTACTGAAACGTGACGGCGTGACCTACGAAAAAGCGTTTCAATTAGGAACGCTCAGCTACAGTGGCCGCAAAGGAGGCCGCGCGCTGGGCACCAAAGATTTCGAGATCAGCGAAACGACCACGCTCCAAGATTTCATTGACTTTATCGAAGATTCGTCGGGGATCCAAACCGTCCAGGTGGATGCCCAAAATCCGATTCCTCAATCGGAAAATCACTTGCCCGGTCAAACCGGAACGATTTCCGCAGGCGGTTATATCCAAGACGGAAAGATTGAATTTGTCAGCAACAATGGCGAATCCAACGCGTTGGACATCGACCTGTCGGGGTTCCGTATCGTCGGCCGCGATGGCAACGTCACGACGCCCAACTTGGCCTTTGGAACCGTCCAAGAAGCCACCGGGCAGAGTGCAGTCAGCGACTTTGTCGTCTATGACTCGCTAGGGGTTCCGATCAACGTTCGCATGTCCACGACGTTGGAAAGTCGCACGAACGAGCAAACGATTTATCGTTGGTACGCCGACAGCAGCGGCAACCAAACCAACGGCGGCACCGATATCGCCGTCGGCACCGGGTTGATCAAGTTCGACGGCAACGGCAACTTCATCAACGCCACCAACGACAAAATTGCGATCGCCCGCGAGGGGACTCCGAGTGTCTCGCCTCTGCAAATCAAAGTCGACTTTGGACGTGTTTCGGGACTCGCGACCGAAAACTCGACCCTTGCGGCAACGCAGCAAGACGGCAGCGGCCCGGGCGTTTTGAACAGTTTCGCGATCGGCGAAGACGGCACCATCCGAGGTGTTTTCAGCAACGGTATCTCGCGTGACCTCGGCAAAATTCAACTCGCTCGCTTCGCGAACCCTGCCGGTTTGGAAGCACGTGGACTGAACCTGTATGCTCAAGGGGTTAACACCGGTCTTCCCGTTCAAGGGGGCCCTGGGCAAAACGGGATCGGCAGCGTCATCGGTGGTGCCTTGGAACTGAGCAACACCGACATCGGCAAAGACTTGATCGCCTTGGTGTTGGCCAGCACCCAATATCGAGGCAACAGCCGGGTGATCACCACGAGTCAACAATTGCTTGACGAACTGCTGAATCTGCGACGATAACGTGCTGAGGGCTACAGATCCAATCGCGTGCATTACTCGCCAGCATGTTCCGTAGGGTGAAGATCGTCGGGGTCTAGCCAAATCCGCTAAAGCCCCCACAATCTGCGTTTTCGCAGGGGTAGCGTCTGTTTCCGCCTGCCCGCCTCATTTTGACCGCCCGTGTGGTGTTGCCTTTTTCTGGTTCCACGCGTCTCCATTCCCTTAACTTCCTCGTGATCCCATGGCCAAAGCACCTCAGACCGCCATCCAACCGACGCGTGCGGACGACTATCCCGAGTGGTACCAACAGGTGATCCGCGCCGCCGACTTGGCCGAAAATTCACCTGTTCGCGGATGTATGGTGATCAAGCCGTGGGGTTATCGATTGTGGGAAAACATGCAACGGGCGTTGGACGACATGTTCAAGGCCACCGGGCATCAAAATGCTTATTTTCCGCTGTTGATCCCGATGAGCTTCCTGGAAAAGGAAGCCGAGCACGTCGAGGGATTTGCGAAGGAGTGTGCCGTCGTCACACACCATCGGCTCGAACCCGATCCGGCAGGGGGATTACGTCCCGCCGGCAAGCTCGAAGAACCGCTAATCATTCGTCCCACCAGCGAAACGATCATCGGTGCGACGTATGCCAAGTGGGTTCAGAGTTACCGCGACCTGCCGATCTTGATCAACCAATGGGCCAACGTGATGCGTTGGGAGATGCGAACGCGGATGTTCTTGCGGACCGCCGAATTTTTGTGGCAAGAAGGACACACCGTTCACGCGACATCCGCCGAAGCGATCGAAGAAACCGAGCGGATGATCGATGTGTACGCCGACTTTGCCGAAAATTGGATGGCAATGCCCGTCATCATCGGCAGCAAAACGCCGGCCGAACGCTTCCCCGGTGCCGTCGATACGCTGACGATCGAAGCGATGATGCAGGATCGCAAAGCACTGCAAGCAGGCACCAGCCACTTCCTGGGTCAAAATTTCTCGAAGGCCCAAGAGATTGTGTTCCAATCCGAAGCTGGCGAGCGAGAGTTTGCTTGGACCACCAGCTGGGGCGTCTCAACGCGGCTGGTCGGCGCGTTGATCATGACTCATAGCGATGATGACGGATTCGTGCTGCCACCACGTTTGGCTCCGGCCCAAGTCGTGATCTTGCCAATCTATCGCGATGCCGATCAGCGAACCGAGGTGATGCAGTACGTCGAAACGTTGCGAAACGAATTGATGGCTCAGTCGTACGCCGGAATGCCCATTCGCGTCGAAGTCGATGACCGAGACGTCCGCGGGGGCGAAAAGAAATGGCACCATGTCAAACGAGGGGTACCGCTGCGTGTGGAGGTCGGGCCCAAAGACATCGAAAAAGATTCGGTCTTCCTGGGACGTCGCGATCAACCCAAGAGCATCGGGTTACCACGCGGAGAGTTCATCGCCACGATTGCGACAATTCTCGGCGAAATGCAGCAAAACTTGTTCGACCGCGCCCTCAAATTGCGCCAAGACAACACCGTCACGATCGACAACGAAGCCGATTTCCGAGCGTTCTTTACGCCCAAAAACGAAGAGCAACCCGAGATCCATGGCGGTTTTGCTAGCTGCTATTTCGCAGACGAAGCCTCGATTGACGAACTGCTCAAAGAGCTGAAAGTCACGATTCGCTGCATCCCTCGCGACCAAGACGCAGCCAGCGGCGTGTGCTTTGCCACCGGCCGTCCGGCGACGCAAAAAGCGATCTTCGCGAAGGCTTACTAAAACACAGCAGCATGCATGCTGCTGGTTCTCTTGCCACGCGTTCAGCAACACGTTCGGCGCGGCAAGCATCCGCGGTTGGCGTTTCGCCAACCGCTCGGGGGTTCCGCTCTTCTAACGCCGAGTCTCTCTGACAACGGTTTCATCGCTGGTTTCGGTTTCTGCGATACCGAAATTTGAATCTTCACGACACGAATTCTCGCCTCGTCCGCCCCCATGCCGCAGCAGCCGCGAATTCGCCACACTGCGGGCGTGATGCGCAGCGACGTCCCCGCAACGACGACGGCTGATTCAGCAAGACGGGACCGCTCTTATGCTAGCCGTTTTGGGCAAACGCAGTGAAGAATTTAGAGACGGGAAATGACTGCATTTGCGTTCCGTAGCTACGCTCGCCCGTGCGTGGATGGTTGCCGGGCCAATACGAATCACCACCTTCTGGCGAAGGTAGCTACGAAAAAATGCTTCACGGCGGTGCGTTTGGCCGCTAGTGCCCGTTGGATGGCGTCAAAACCGTGGCTAGCGCCAAAACGGCTAACTAAATCAGCCGTTTTCAATGCCCCGGCACCATCGGCGTTGACGTTCAACGGGGACTCAAATGCCCAGCGTCGCCGGCGATTCCGGTAACCGAAACCGACGCCACTCTTCTGCACAAAATACAGGCACCTCGATTTCAACATGCCTGTCTCGTTAGCTCGCAGGATCTTCACTCCTGCCTAACCCGAGCAACGCGAAAATTAAAAATTAAACTTAAGTCGTTTACCAACAAAGGCTTGCGACAAGAAAAGAACAAAAACAACGGCATTTGGCCCACCTCGTGCTTAGTCACTCAGTCACCAAGAAAGCACTCCCACTTTCTCAGCGATTGAATTTTCATCTTAGAAACGAGCGAAGTGGAACGGAGTGATTTCCTGTCATGTATGGCCCGCGAGTGACTGGCACGACCGGGCGTCATCTGATCACCGGTTAATGATTCAAGGTTTACAGAAAGAAGGCGGATTTATGTTCTACGGTTTACGGACGCCGATGCTATCGGCATTAGTTCTATTTGGCATGTTGTTGGGGAGCGGCATCGCGCTCGCGCCGGTCGCTTCAGCTCAGGATGAGTCTGCGGCGGTTATGGAAATTGCGGAAACGGTCGGTGCGGGCGACGCCGCGGCCCCCAGCGAAGAAGTGGTAGTAGAAGAGGCCGACTTGGGTGTCGGTTACGCACTGGACAACTTTGTGTTGTTCATCTGTGCGGTCTTGGTTTTGTTCATGCAAGCTGGCTTCGCGATGGTCGAAGCGGGGCTGAACTCGGCCAAGAACACCGTCAACATTCTCTACAAGAATTTGATGGACTTGGCCGTCGGAGCCTTGTTGTTCTTCGCATTCGGCTTCTCGATCATGTATGCGGGCAGCTATGTTTCGGAGCCCAACGCCTACTTCAATGTGCCTCATTATGGCATCTATGATTCGGCAGCCGATCGTACCTTCAGCCCTCAAGTGGATTGGTTCTTCCAAGCCGTATTCGCCGCAACCGCAGCCACGATTGTTTCGGGTGCCGTTGCAGGACGTATGAAATTTGTTGCCTACTTGGCCTACAGTGCTCTGTTGACCGGCCTGATCTATCCGATCAGTGGATTCTGGAAATGGGGCGGCGGATGGTTGATGCAGTTCGGTGAATTGACCGCTGATGGTTACAGCATGGGCTTCCAAGACTTCGCCGGCTCGGCTGTCGTCCACATGGTTGGTGGCTTCGCAGGCCTAGCTGGAGCGATTGTTCTCGGCCCTCGCTTGGGACGCTTCACCTCGGATGGCAAATCGGTACCACTTCCTGGCCACAACATCACCTTCGCTGCACTTGGCGTCTTCATCTTGTGGGTCGGTTGGTATGGGTTTAACCCTGGCAGCCAGCTCGCTTTCCAAGGAACGGGCGACATCGACGCGACAGTTTTGATCGCCGTGAACACCACGCTTGCCGCTGCAGCCGGTGTCGTCGTGGCAACCCTGATTAGCTGGGCCTTGTTTGGCCATCCCGATTTGACCATGAGCCTCAATGGAGCTCTGGGTGGACTTGTCGGTATCACCGCATGCTGTGACTGCTTCACCAACGGATGGTCGGTTGTCGTCGGTGCCGTTGCCGGTGGACTGGTTGTGTTCGGTGTGATGCTGTTGGACAAACTGAAGATTGACGACCCCGTCGGTGCATGGCCCGTCCACGGTCTGTGTGGTATGTGGGGATGCTTGGCAATTGGCCTGCTGCCCAATACTCATTTGGACGGTGGCAGCACCTCGCTGATGATTCAATCGGTTGGCGTTGTGGCTTATGCGATCTGGGCATTCGTCACCATGTTCGGACTGTTCTTGGTCTTGAAGGCCATTGGGATGTTACGAGTATCGCCTGAAGAAGAAAAAGCGGGTCTGGATGTTTCCGAGCACGGCATGCACGCCTACCCCTCGGATTCATACAGTGCAGGCGTCACCGCGTAACGCTAAGAAAAGATGAAAGGCTGAGGATAAAGCCTTCGATCGAAGCTACCTACCGCAGCTCCGCCGTTGCACGAGATGGATTCTCTCACTGCAACGGCGGGGCAGCCCGGTAAGGCGGAAAAATCAAGCTGTTTTTTTTGGCTCCTCACGGAGCCAGAATGAGCCCCAACGGCCCGCGGCGAGTGTCCGCCTCACTCGTCCGGGTCGGGGTTTCACTCACAAGTCTCGCGATTCACGTCGCGAGGCTTTTTTTATGCACTTTTCGAATCGGGGACGCCCTACGCCCTCGCTGGTTGTCGTTGTACAATGCCGTTATCGTGTCTGTTTGCTTATGATTCCGAGTCGCCACTGGGAATCACTCGCCATCCTCCTTTCTTGATCGTGCTTAGCCGTGAAGCTGATTATCGCCATTATCCAGCCGAGTCGGCTTGAAGCCGTCAAAGAAGCCCTGACCAAAGTCGAGGTGTTTCGTTTGACCGTGATGGATTGCCAAGGGTTCGGACGGCAAAAAGGCCAAACCGGTGTCTATCGTGGGCACGAATTCAGCGTGAATCTGCTGCGGAAAGTCCAGCTGCAAATCGCGGTAAACGAAGAGTTCGTCAAACCCACCGTCGACGCGATTCTTGAAGGGGGCCATACCGGCGAAATTGGCGACGGCAAAATCTTTGTGCTGCCGATGGACGACTGCGTTCGCATCCGCACCGGAGAACGCGGCAGCGAAGCGATCTAGCAGCGAAGCGATCGAGCCGTCACTCGCAGCTCCTCTCCCCCCCTCCACTCCGCCACCCTCAGCGAAAGAATTCATCCTGATGTCCAGTGACAACTTACCCCTGTCCGGCCAACGCATCCTGATCCTGGTCGGCGAAATTTACGAAGACCTCGAACTGTGGTACCCCAAGCTGCGGCTCGAAGAAGCGGGGGCCACCACCACGATTGCCGGCCCTGCAGCAAACCAACATTACAACGGCAAACATGGCTATCCCTGCACCAGCGACGCAGCGATCGCCGACATGGCCGCTGATGATTTCGACGCGCTGATTGTGCCTGGCGGGTTCATGCCCGACAAACTGCGACGTGACCCCGTGCTACTGCAACTGGTTCGCGATTTTGATTCCGCCAAGAAACCGATTGCCGCGATTTGCCACGGCGGCTGGATTACGATTTCCGCGGGCGTCTATCGCGGCGTTCGCGTGACAGGGTCACCAGGAATCAAAGACGATCTAGTAAACGCCGGAGCCACCTACGAGGACGAAGCGGTCGTCGTCGATGGGCATCACATCAGCAGCCGCCGCCCCGATGACCTTCCCGATTTCTGTCGAGCGATCATCCAAATGATGAGCCGCTAAAGCTAAACGCGGCGAATTCGGATCAGCCGTCGACGTTCGAGTCGCCGGTGATCTTGTCTTTGTAGGTTGCTAATTGCCCGAGCGCTTGATCCACATCCGCTTCCTTCGCACCGTGGGCTCTCGCCGCCTCGGCAAAGTGATTGCAGAACAAAGCAAAGTGGGCTGCGTGAATCCCACGATTGTGATGAATCGCAGTCAATTCGGCCCCGGTGTAGTTGACCGGGCCTTGAAAAGCCGACGCTAAGAATTCGTACTGCATCTTACGCAGCCGATCGGCCTGGACATGCTTAAAGAACGGCGCGAGTTGAGGGTCATTGAAGATACGCTCATACATATCTTGGACGATCGCGGAGAGCGCGTCGGCTCCCCCCATTCGATCAAACAATTCGGGCGAATCATGATTCATCGAAGCGAAGCCTTGCGTGTGGCGGTGTACAGAACGGCTGTAGCATACTTCGTATCGCCAGAGCCGCCAAGACTTTCGCCGCCCGTTCTCGTGCTAACCCAAAAGACTTGTCATGCACGGCAACATCGAGCATTCGAGAACGCTCCGTCTTCTAGCGCGCTCCGTTCTAGCACGCCCTGAACGCGCAAAAGAAAACCCGGTGTCCTGAACGGGGACACCGGGTTAATCTCTTCTCGCGAAGAGCAGTGAGGGCGCTGGGACTCGAACCCAGGACCAACGGATTAAAAGTCCGTTGCTCTACCGACTGAGCTACGCCCTCTGATTTTCGCTGGCAGGAAAAAAACCAACCCAACTGAAAATCACCTGACTTTGGAAATACCGAATAAAAAACCCAAGAGCAACCAAGTTTTTCTTGGTTTGATGCTTTTGGGTCTTAATCTAAGCGGAGCGGACAGGATTCGAACCTGCGGACCCAGTTTCCCGGATCACCGATTTAGCAAACCGGCGCTTTCGACCACTCAGCCACCGCTCCCTATTCGCTGTGCTTCGCTAAACTTCAGTCAAGCAAGCCAGATTGTGCTGAATCCGCTCCGAAAACGCAACCCACGCTTGGCTGATGTTGGCAAGGCTTTTTTTCAGCCGCTGCAAAAACGTTAAGAACCGCATATTCTCCGTATTTACCAGCAATTGACGGGCTCGACGCCGCTAGCGACTGACCAATAGACAACTGGATCGGTCCGAAGTTCACTACGAGCTGAAAAAAAATCTCTAACTTTTCGTATTCATTTCACGCCCCACTCCTCCCAACACCGACCCTTTGGATGACCCCGCCCCCCTCTTCCTCGGACGAACATCCCAGCGAGCCCCGCAATCCCAGCGAGCCCAGCAAGCCCGACAATCCACGTGAGCCCGGCGGCACGGACCAACCGGTTCGGTCCGCCGCATCGGACGCCTATTCGATTTGCCAAATCACTCGCAAGGCAATGGCTACCGAATTTGTAATTCTATTGCCCAGCCAGGAAGCCTCCGCCCCCTCACCCGATCCTTCGGTCGACTCGGACCAGCCACACGAGCACGACGGTCGTCCTGGTAAGGCGGTCGAAGCCGCAGTCGAAGCCGCCGACCTGCTTGAGGGGATCGAGGCGGATCTGACGATCTATCGCCCGACGAGTGAGATTTCGCGAATCAATCTGTTGGCGAGCGAAACCGCCGTCTCGGTTTCTCCCCCCACGTTTGCGTTATTGCAGCGAGCCGTGCACTGGGGCGAACATACCGGCGGCGCGTTCGACATCACCGCCGCCCCACTGGTCGAAGCCTGGGGATTCACTCAACGCAGCGGCAAGAAACCCTCGGCCGACGAGATTGAATCGGCACGCCGCGTGGTCGGCTATCAACATCTCCAACTCGACCCAACCCATCGTACCGTCGGCTTTGCCGTCCCCGGCATGGCGATCAACCTTGGAGGCATTGGCAAAGGAGATGCGCTGGACCGATTGGCGAAGCACTTGCAAGACCGAGGCGTCCACGACTTTTTAATTCACGGCGGCAATAGCAGCGTGATCGCCAGCGGCGACCAAACCCCCGGCAGCGGGCTAGGGTGGGCTGTCGGCCTCGCCCATCCCACTAAATCGAATCGCCGATTGGCCGGCATCTGGCTTCGCAACCAAGCACTTGCTACCAGCGGCTCAGGCAAACAATTCTTCCATCATCAAGGACGCCGCTACGGGCATGTGATCGATCCTCGTACCGGCTATCCCGCAGGTGACCTGTTGTCATTGACGTTGCTGATGGACAACGCAACCGATGCGGATGCGTTGGCGACGGGCTTGTTCGTTTCAGGTTCCGATGTCGTCCGCCAGCAATTTCAACAAAGCAAGGTGGCCGCCGCGATGATGGTCCACCGCGGCAAGAAACAGGATTCCGCCAAGATTGAAACACTGGGCGAATTTCACTGGATCGATCCGCCGGCCCCCAGCGATCGCGTCTGAACAGCACGCATGTCGGAACTAGAATCGCGTCCCAGCAATGTGCGTGATGCCCCAAAGCGATCAACGACATTGGCAGCGATCAACGACGATCCGCACGGTCAACGCAACTCGAAACAAACCACACGTTCATCCCCTCGCACCAGCATTCGATTGCCAACCACAATCGGCGCCGACCAACAGGGGTAACGAATCGGCGGCACCTCGACATTGTCTTGATCGGTATCGGTTTGATCGAGCCGCCACTCACTGAGCAGTTCAAACTTTTCGGGATTGGCCTTGACCACCTGCAGCGTACCGCGTTCTTCCAACACCAACATCACATCCCCGACGCGAGTTGCCGAGGCGCGGGTGCGACGCGAGTCACTCCATTTCACTTCGCCCGTATCCCACTGGATACAGCGGAAGTCGCTGTCCGGCGCGTTTCGGCCACTGCATCCGTACAAAAATCCATCGATCAATACGGGCGTAGCCCAGTGCGAACGCATCGCTTGACTACGGCGATCAAACGGAGGGTCTTTCCAAACCGCTTCTGCTTTTTGTGCCGACACGTTCAGTAGCACGCTGCCGATCTGGTAACACTCACTGATAAAGACTTGGTTCGCATCGACCACCGGGGTCATCGCAATCGCACTTTCGAGGATGTCGGCACGATGCGAATATTTCCAAAGCACTTTGCCAAACTTAGGGTCAACGCACCATAGGTTGTCGCGAGCATAAACAAGCACTCGAGTTTGCCCGTCGATTTGCATCGTTCTCGGACTGCTGTAACTCGCTAAATCATCACCGCACTTCCACCGTTCCTTTCCCGTCACTTTGTCGAACGCAACCAAGACGGAACCATTGGGCGAGACTCGATCTAATCGTCCCGGCGCGATTGACGCGTCTTCGGCAGGACTTCCGCCTACCATTACGATGACCAAATCATCAACCAGCAGCGGCGACGATCCGACGCCAAAAAAGTTCTGAACCACGACATACTTTTTGTTTGTATCGACCGCCCAGCGGACTTGATGCGTGCTGCGATCTCGGCAAACAAGTTCGCCGGCGACACCGAACGTGAACACCGACTGCGAATCCAGTGTCGGGGTAGAACGAGGACCACTTTCGTAACCGTACATATCGCGATACTGGAGCGGCCGTGCGTCTTGCCACTTCACTTTGCCGGTATTCAGGTCAAGGCAACGAAGTCGCTCTTGCGGACCGGATTCCGTTGACTCGGCATCAAACTGAAAATATTCATCACCCCATACCGAACCGAGTCCATAACCTTCGCCTACTTCCAACGACCACACGAAACGAGGTTTCTCGGACCAATCGAACGTTTGCTTGGTCGCCGCGTTGCCGTCGAAATCCTCGCCTAACAAACGAGGCCAACGCAGCCCCGATCCGGGGGTGACCGCATCCTCGCCCACAACCGCCAGCGGTATCGCAAAGCCTGCGATGCCAAAGGCAATCAGAAAGAGAATCCCAACTTGACAACGCGCAACAAAAGCCATTCAAACGTCTCCGGGTGGTACTTCGATAAATCAATGCGGAACGAGTCGCACTCAACTTACGTCAGGTTTGTTTGGATTACCAACGTAGGCAAAAAAACTTTCCTGCTGTCGACGCAACTTGCTGACGGCCTACAATCTAACGCAGAACCATGAATGATTTATTTGTAAACACACGGCTTTCGATCCCGGCGGGGGATCTAAATTTCACGGCAGCGCGTAGCAGCGGTCCTGGGGGCCAGAACGTCAACAAAGTCAACTCAAAAGTGACGTTGCGGTGGTCGTTGGCGGATTGCCGCGGTTTTGATCCGGGGTGGCGACGGCGATTTGTCAATCGCTACCAAAACCGCATCACCCGCGATGGTGAATTGCTGGTACATAGCGAGCGGTATCGTGATCAAGCTCGCAACCTCGCCGACGCACGCACCAAATTGGCCGAGATGCTATTGGAATGCCAAGCTCCCCCCACCCCTCGCAAGGCGACCAAACCAACCCGTGGCAGCCAGCGGCGACGGCTCGACAAAAAGCGGCAAAACTCGCAGAAAAAGCATAATCGCCGCGGTCCTCGCATCGACGAATAGGCCGTAAATCGGGTTGTAAATCCCGTTTTCACAAGGTCACCTGCGGCAGAAAATTCGTCCGCTAGCGGTGGAGAAGGAGTCTGCTAGCGGTGGAGAACGAATGCTCTGGCACGAGCCCCGCAAGCGGTAAACCTCAGGCCCTGCAGACGGCAAACCCGGCCCCGGCGGGCGGCAAACCGATGCGTGGTAAAATGTCAACAATGCTTCACCGGGCTTGGTTGGCTGTTATACTCAAGTCTCGGCGCTGAAACAGCCGGTTTTCTTCCTTATTGAACAGAACGGATTG
>NZ_JBFHFD010000243.1:0-11808 GCF_041583735.1 Novipirellula sp. | reverse complement strand
TGCATGCATGTCGCACCGATCGACCGCGTTCCGCTAGGTCGCAAGACAACGTTTCGATATCGCTACTGGTTAATCGTGGGTAACGAAAGTGAAATCGCCTCGCGGTTGGATGCACTGTGGACAAAATACTCCTCGGAAACGTCCCAGCTTGTTGATCCCTCAACTTGACTCGCACTGCTCCCACTCCGTCGCCTGCAACACAATTCTTACCACGGTCCTCACGATGAATCGATTGTTCCTTCTTCTTTTTTGCTTCAGCTTGGCATTCAATTCTTCGCTCGATGCCGCAAAGCCCAATGTGATCGTCATCCTCGCGGACGATCTGGGCATCGTTGACATGAATGCCTATGCGAGAAAGTTCACGGGGACCGATCCTGCGCAGATGTACTACGAAACGCCGAACCTCGATCGTCTGACCAAGGAAGGACTTGCGTTCTCGCAGGCGTACGCTTGCCATCTGTGTTCACCGGCGCGGGCTAGTCTGTTGACGGGCAAGTACGCGGCGCGCACGGGATTCACCACGGCAGTCGGTGGTAATGTGCGAACGTTCTACAACCAGGCGATCGAGATACCGCAAGGCTATGTCGCTCAGGACGCATTGGTTTGGGAAGACAAAATCGAGATTCAGCAAGCCTTGCTCAACGGCACCACCCGCGATGCACTGGCGTCAGGCCAACCGTCGGACAATGGACAAGATGAAACGACGATCGCCGAAGCAATGCCCGAACATGACGCTGCCTTTATCGGTAAATGGCATGTCGGTGGTCATGGATCGCAGGGCTGGCAACCGTCAGACCAAGGTTTTGAAGAAATCTCGTATCTCGACGAAGGTGGATCGCCCTACTTCAATTGGCGAGGCATTTGGGATAGCGGACAAAAACTGCACCCCAAAACACCACAAGCGAAATTGTTGCGTGGAAAATCGGGCGGAAACCTTGGGCAAGAATACCTCACCGATGAATTGACCGAGCATGCAATCGACTACCTGCGTCGTCGAGCCGATTCGCAGAAGACAAACGGCAGGCCCTTCTTTTTGCACTTCTGTCACTTTGCGGTTCACACTCCGTTTCAAGGACGTGCCGACGATGTCGCCCACTTTGAAAACAAATCGTCACGCGGTTGGAACGGACATGACAATGCCATCTATGCGGCGATGCTAAAACGATTGGATGTCTCGGTCGGTCGGATTCTTGATACGCTCGAAGCAACCGGGCTGGACGAAAACACCTTGGTTGTCTTCATGAGTGACAACGGCGGAGTGATGTACACCGATCCGCTCGCGACCAACAACGCTCCGTTTAAGGGAGGCAAGGGGACGCATTTCGAAGGCGGCATTCGCGTGCCGCTAGTGATTCGCTGGAAAGGCCATGTCGACGGCAACCGCTGGTGCAGTGTTCCGGTCGATTGCAACGACATCTTTCCGACGGTCTTGGATTTGGCCGGCTACGATCTTTCCAAACATATCCAACCGGGCGGAATCGACGGACGCACTATCGCTCCGTTACTTGACGACCCCGCCAATGCGAAACGTGGATACACCCGCGATACGTTCTATCAGCACTATCCTCTGAATGTGATCGTCGAGAACCCCGAAGACGGTTTGCCATCGGCTCCTTCATCCGCCGTCCGCAGTGGGGATTGGAAATTGATTTTCGATTGGTCCGGTGCGCTGCGGCTGTACAATATCACGAAGGATCCCTACGAGCAGAACGAATTGTCCGCGGCGATGCCCGAGAAGGCTCGAGAATTATTCGTGCAATTGAATGATTGGATTGATACGAACGTCGACGTGAAATACACACCGGCCATCAATCCCGATTACGATCCATCAAAGGAGGCTCGCGATCGTCCGTTCGTGGACCTACGCCGCAAGTACTTGGGCGACGAACGAGCAATTCGCACGGTCGAAGGCGATCCGCGGTTCAAGCTGATCCCCGCTGCGGTCGAACCTGGCGTCAAAACATCGAAATAGTCTCCATCGTTGACAGATGAGGATTTTTGATCCTTCCATTGTTTTTTCCCTTTGCCTGTTCGTCGATGCAATCGGTGTGCCGATTTCGTGACTGTGCCGATTTCGTGACAGCCGCTGAAGCCGTTTCTCTTTCACCCTGGCGCAATGAACCATTTGCGCGGCGGCAATCGCAAACACCGAAGAAGCCGCAACCTCAGCCGGCTTACTTTGTTTCAGCATGTTCTATTTCCCAGATGGTTGCCAATGACTCTTTGCTGAATCCGGGACCATTCCCACAGAGCCATTTTGCAAATGATGCTCGATTTTCTCGAGCATCACCGCCTTGTCGATCGGCTTGCTCAGATAGTCGTTACATCCGGCCTCGATACACCGGTTCATATCACCTTGCATGGCGTCGGCGGTCAGCGCGATGATCGGGCCATGGTAACCAAGTTGACGTAATCGCTGTGCGGTTTGATAGCCATCAAGCCGTGGCATCTGCATGTCTAGCAAAATCAGATGATACGCCTGTCCCTCATCGATCGAACGTTTGACCATGTCGATCGCCAATTGGCCGTCTTCGGCTTCACAGACACTTGCGCCAGCTTGAGTTAGAAATGTCTTGCTCAAGAAACGAATGTCGCGGCGGTCATCGACGATCAGAATCTCGGCATTGACCGTTACCGATTTATGCGAAGTTCGTAAAGCGTGATCCGTTGCGCTGGGTGAGGCGACGTTGGACTCAGCGACTTCCGCCACCGCGACAATGACGGTGAATTTGCTACCGCGTCCCAAAGCACTTTCGACCGTGATTTCGCCGCCGAGCATTTGTGCCAAGCGTTGACTGATCGCGAGTCCTAATCCGGTGCCGCCAAACTCGCGATTGACGTTCCCATCCCCTTGAGAAAACGGCTGAAACAGATTTGCAAGTTGCTTTTCACTAATGCCGACCCCCGTGTCGACAATATCAAAACGAAGTTGCCCGGATACAAATGACACCAGCAACGTGACACCACCTTCAGGAGTGAACTTGATCGCGTTGCCGACAAGATTGATCAAAATCTGCTTTAAACGCTTCCCATCGGACCGAACCCAAACTGGCAGCGGTGTCTGGTACTCGACCGAGAGCTTGATACCTCGCTCACCGGCACGAACATCCATGATGACGCGAACGTCTTCGATTAGTCGAGCAAGCGAAAACGTCTCTTGAGCGATGTCCAATTTCCCTGCTTCGATCTTGGACAAATCCAAGATGTCATTGATGATATCCAATAGGAAGTCACCATTGCGGCGGATCGTACGAACCCACATCGATGCTTCATCATCGTGAACCTTTTCAGCGATTAGATCTGTGTAGCCCAAGATCGCCGTCATGGGAGTACGGATTTCGTGACTCATGTTGGCCAGGAAGGCACTTTTCGACTCGTTCGCCGCTTCGGCTTGTTCACGTGCTTCGCGTAGTGAGGCTTCGAATTCACGCTGCTGCGTAATGTCAATCAACGTTCCGATTAACTGCGTCGCGCGGAGCTTTTCGCCTTCGCCGCTATAGATCGGCCGCGCATGGATTCGCACCCACCGGATTTGCCCATCCCTTCTTAAGACGCGGTGCTCGACGGTGTCACTAACGCCTTCGGGCAGCGTTGGCAGCCGTTTGAAAAAACGGAAACAAATCTCGCGGTCGTCGGGATGAACCCAGTCTGGGATTTTATGATCCAGAATGTATTGATCGTCATCGTCTGGCAAACCAATCAGTCGCTTGAACTCATCAGAATATCCAACCGTCCCGGCGATCAAGTCGGCGTGCAGCATCCCAAAACCAGCGGCTTCCGCCGCGTTTCGCAAACGCTCTTCACTGATCGAGATCTTCCTTACTGCCTCGTGACGATCGTGCGTGTCGATCACACTACCGACATAGCCGGCGAAGTTCCCATCTTTGTCAAAGCGTGGTTTTCCAGCATCAATGACCCAGCGATAGGAACCATCTTTTTGCCGCAACCGAAAATCAATCTCGTATTCCGCTCGCTGTTCCGCTGCGGTTAAAAATTGTTTCTTCGCCGCTTGCTGGTCATCGGGATGAACTGCGGTGGTCCAGCCCAACCCATGCCCCTCTTCTTCCGATTGGCCGGTGAAGTCATACCAACTCTGCGACAGAAACGTGCAGTAATGATTTTCATCGGTCACCCAAATCATCGCGGGCGCCGCATTGGTCATCTCTCGAAATCGCACCTCGCTCTCGCGGAGCTCCGCTTCGACCATTTTCGCATGGCTAATGTCACGAACTTCGATCACGGTTGAAACCGGCACGCCGTGGCGAAAAATCGGGCTAGCTGCACACATCACCGGAAACGACGTGCCGTCTTTGCGGAAAAACAAATCTTCGTGTGCACGCACACTGAAATCCTCGGGCAACGCACGATCGATCGGGCACTCCGCCATCGGATAAGGGCGTCCATCGGGATAATGGTGATGAATCAGATCGTGTAGCGGCTTCGACCGAATCTCGTCTTCATCAAACCCTGTCATCTCCAGACAGGCTTGGTTGCAATAGGTCAAGTAACCCTTTTCATCCATCATGATTAACGCATTGGTTGAGTTCTCGGCGATCGTGCGGACCAGCTCTTCGCTGCGACGCAAATTGGTTTCCGCCATGATCCGGTCATGAACATCAATGTTCATCCCTACCCAGCGGCGGATCGATCCATCGCGGTTGCGGATGGGAGCGGCTCGCACCTGGGTCCAACGATAATTGCCGTTGTGGTGCCGCAGGCGAAACTCGTGGTCCAGCGTTTTGCCAGTGTCAATGCAATCCTGCCACGCCTGTCTAATGCCATCGCGATCATCGGGATGGACAACGTCGACCCAACCGATTCCAAGCCACTGCTCGTAAGATTGTCCCGTAAATGCACGCCAACTCGGTGAATCTTCCACGACTCGGCCGTCCGCATCCGTCGTCCATACAATCTGGGCTGCGACATCGACCAGCGTCTTGAACAACTCTTGGCTGTCACTCAGTTCGGTCACGTCACTAAACGTAACGACGATGCCATCGTGTTCTCCGTCGGTCCCCCGGTACGCGGTGACTCGGCGAATGTAGGTACGACCGGCGATCTGTCCGATCATATCCTCGATTTCATCGTCGTCTGACAACGTATGCGGATCCGGAAGCGGCGGCATTCCCTCGACCTCGGACGCAAATTTTGTCAGCTTGCGACCAACATCACTTTCACGCAGATCATAGATTTTTTTCACCGCGGGCGTGAAGCCACGGATACACAACTGGTTATCCAAAAAGATCGTCGCAATCCTGGTACTGCGTAGCAAATTTTGGATGTCGTTGTTGCTGCGAACGAGATTCTCGTTGCTGGTTTGCAGCTCCTCTTTGGATGCTTCGAGCTCTTCGTTGGCCGATTGCATCTCCTCGTTCATCGAGAGCAATTCTTCGTTCGATGACTTCAGCTCTTCGTTCGACGCTTCGAGTTCTTGGACCGTGCGTTCAAGGGCGTCGCGAGTGCGCAGCAGTTCGAGCTCTAATTGCTCGATGACTTGCCCCGCGGTCGAATCGACGAGTCCGCCGGATGCTGCTGCGTTGATCGAATCATCGTTGATTCTGGCTTGCAAAGGAGAGCCGATGCGATGAAAAACGACCAGGTGCAGACTTTGATCCGATCCCATCTCCGGAATTGGCTGAACCGTGATATGAACTCGTTGGATGCCACCTTCCACCGGAATCGACATGCCTTCGGACAATGCCCGACGTCGATGCTCTTTCGATTCGCTAAACGCAGCACGTAGCCCGGTCCGCAAATTCTCGTGCGCCATCGTGATGATGTTGTTCTTGAAATTGCCTCCCGTGATCTTCAGAAACGGAGCCGGGTCCGATGACAGCGAATGGATCTGACCTTCGTCGTCGCAAACGATCCATTGCGGAGCAAACTCACTCAAGATGATCTGCTGTGAATACCGAAACAAGTCAAGCTCGCTGTTGCCCGCATCCGCAGGAGTACCAAAACGATTCAAGTTCATCACGGGTGGCTCGAGGGTTTGAGGACGATCGAGGGCAGTGACACGTCGCTGATAAAGTCGATGCTTTGTGTGTAACGTTCGAAACAGCTCTCGATTGACCGAGAGCGTTTCAGCAGGACCGAGAAAAAGGTAGCCACCCGGTTGTAACGCATAGTGAAACAGCGGAATGAGTTTCTTTTGCAGATGGGCTCCGAGATAAATCAGCAGATTGCGACACGAGATCAGATCGACTTTGGTAAACGGCGGGTCACTGACCAGGTTGTGTGCGGAAAACAAGATCATGTCGCGAATCTTTTTATTCACAACATAACGGTTCCCGCGTTTGCCGAAGAACCTTTGCAACCGCTCTGCGGTAACCTCATCCCGAATCCCAAGCGGATAACTACCCGACCTCGCAACCGACAACGCACGTTCGTCCAGATCAGTCGCAAAGATCTGTACACTGACTTCCCTATCGCATTGCTCAAGGATCTCGGCTAGCAGTATCGCAATCGAGTAGGCTTCCTGGCCGGTCGCACAGCCGGGGACCCAGATCCGAAGCGGACCTTCGCCTTGATGCCGATCGACCAGCGGTGTCAAAACGTCGCGTGCCAGAGACTCGAATGCATTTGCGTCTCGAAAAAACGCAGTGACACTGATCAACAGGTCACGGAACAGCCGAAAGACTTCATCGCGTGACGATTGCAACAGTTCGATATAGTCATCGACCGACGAAAGCTTGAGCACGAGGATCCGTCTACGGATCCGCCGCGTTAGCGTGGTCGTCTTGTAATGCTTGAAATCATTTTGAGTGTGCTTCTCAATGACGGCGGCAATCCTGGGGATGGCGATAATTATCTTACGGTTTAAATCGCTCATCTCGTTCGTGTCGTCAGTATCTTGTTTGGGGGGTACGGATTTGGGGGGTACGGAAAGACAAACCTCTGCCGTAATCAAGTCCAGACGCCGAACATGCCAAACGTCGAATTGATTGCTCGCTCTTGTATTGCTTGCTGGGAAAAAAGTCTAGAACGCTCGTGGGCGGAAGTGACGCATTAAGCAATCCTCATGCCACCAAAATCGCTCCGCTGCGTGAATTGATTTGGGGGGTCGTCCAGGCCACCTCGCAGCAAGATCGCGGCCCCCTTAATGACCTGCCGCCAAGGTCAAAGTCCGCGGTCCAAAGGACGGTTTTGCGATTGCGTCGAAGTCCGCGAGAACGAGCACTTTTGCTGGAAAAAACGGAGTCATTCGGAGGCTTTTGTCTCCAGCGATCGATCATCCATCGCCAGGGACAATTGAGCAACAGGATCCAACGGAGATCAGTTTTGGGCCAACGTTTTGACTTGAATCGATCACCTTGATCGAAAAACGTTCAACCGCTCTTAAAAAGCGGGCAAGGTCGTCACCGCGGATCGCCCACCGGGTCACCGCAGACGGCTGATCGAGATGCCCGAATGCCTAACGCCGAGATCACGCCTGGTTTTAGTTAGGGCTGACAGCGGGTTGCTTTGAACGAGCGGCGATGATTTTCAAGTTGCCAAGTTCAGGAAGCGACCTCAATGCTTGGGCGACTTTGTCGCCCGATTTATCAGGCAGACAGATGTCGGAAAAAACAATGTCGGGCTGCCCACCGAAAACGATTGCTGAGAAATATGATCGCTGAGACAAATGATCCAGCTTTGAACGTTGTCGTGAACAGCTGCGATCGGAGGCAAAAATGCGATGCGTATCCATTGACGAAACCGCATTTTTTTGTCGCAAGAAAACTATATTATGGAATTCTCGCAAAAACTTGTGCGAATTCGGGAATGGATAGAGCTGCCCACGAAATGTTGACAGTGGGCTGGAATGTGCCAGACTGCCCAGCCAGGAGATCCGATTCATGGCCAAACGTCCAACATTCAGCCGGGGATTTAAATTGACCGATGTTCAAAAAGGCAGTGAGCAAGCGCTTTCGTATGCCACTTTCGCCAAAAACGTACGTGTCGGTGAAAACTCGCTGTGGAATTGGGCAATCGTTTGGCCCTTGTTGCTACTCACCGTTGCGATCGCTGTGCTCCCGCAAGCGAGTGCAGCGGAAGCAAATAACGGTGGCGGGATAGCAGCGACGCCAACCGCGGATGTCACGTTCGATCGAGACATCCGTCCGTTGCTTTCGTCACGATGTTTTGCCTGTCATGGTCCTGATCCCGAGTCTCGCGAAGCAGGACTGCGGCTGGACCATGCACACGGCGACGAAGGGGCAATTGGTATCGCGATTGAACCTGGCTCGATTGACGATAGCGAATTATGGAACCGGATCACCACGGATGATGAATCGATGCGAATGCCGCCTGCGGACTCGCACCTAAAGCCGTTTTCGAAAAAGGAACAGCAGCTCATTCGTGCCTGGATCGAATCAGGCGCCAATTACGAAGATTTCTGGGCATTTTCTCCGCCCCGAAGGCCGAAGACGCCAGTCGGCAAAGCAGAACATTGGAGCAAGCAAGTGATCGACTTGTTTGTGCTCCGCAAGCTCGAAGCGAATGGCATGTCGCCTGCCGACGAGGCCGATCCACGATCCCTGGTTCGCCGGGCAACGTTTGATCTGACCGGCTTGCCGCCAACGCGCGACGAGTTCCGTCGTTTCGCCGAAGTGTACAGACAATCTCCTGAGATCGCTTGGGAGCAACTTGTCGACGAATTGATCGCTCGCCCGCAATTTGGCGAACACATGGCTCGCTATTGGTTGGATCTGGTCCGCTTTGCCGACACCAACGGGATGCACAAGGATTTCTATCGCAACCATGTCGCCTATCGTGATTGGGTCATCCGAGCGTTCAAGGAAAACCTTCGCTATGACGATTTCCTTCGCTACCAATTAGCTGGCGACCTGTACCCGGAACCGAGCAAAGATCAGTGGATCGCGTCTGGATTCCACCGATTGCATCTGATCATCGACCGAGGCACCGCGCTGCCCGAAGAAAGCCATGTAAAAAACGTCTTAGATCGTGTCACCTCGGTTGGAACCGCGTTCATGGGGCTGACGGTGCAATGCGCCCAATGTCATGACCACAAGTTTGATCCGATTACGCAAAAGGACTTTTTCGCGCTGTACGGTTTCTTTAACAACATCGACGCGGAACCCGAGACCAACCCACGAAAAACCGTCGCAGGATTGCAGGAACCGATTGTTCGCTTTCCCACCGAGAAACAACAGACGGAACTCGACCGCTTGGACGCACAACTTGCCCAGACTAACGATCAACTTCAGCGATTGACGGCCTCCATTGAATCAATGGCCAAGCAAACGAAAAGCAAAGTATCCTCGGACGCAAAATACAATGAAAACGCACTCGGTGTAGAGCCGAACGGTGATGAACCCGCCAAGCCGGAAGACGGCAAGCAGGAAGACCGTGCTCTGAAGAAGCTAGAGAAAAAGAAATCTGCCTTAGAAAAAAGAATCAAAGAGCTCAACCGTCAACGCGACACCATCGAGCGATCAGTGGAAAAGGTCATGGTGATGAAGGAACGCGAAGACGTTCGAGAGACTTTTGTTCTGATTCGGGGTCAGTACGATGCTCCCGGCGAAAAAGTCGATCGAGACGTTCCCGGCTTCTTGCCGCCGCTAAAGAAATCGTCGCAAGTCGCTTCCCGAATGGATCTGGCGGAGTGGTTCGTGGCTCCCGAGAACCCGCTTACCGCTCGCGTCGCCGTCAATCGTTTCTGGCAATCGTTCTTCGGCGTCGGTCTGGTCAAGACGTCGGAAGATTTTGGCAATCAGGGCGAGGTGCCGAGTCATCCTGAGTTGCTTGACGAATTGGCGGTCTCGTTCGTCGAATCGGGATGGGACGTAAAGGCCCTCGTCAAACAAATTGCGATGTCGAAGACCTACCGGCAAGCCTCGCATGGCTCACCCGAGCAGTTCAAGGCTGACCCCGAAAATCGGCTATTGGCCCGCGGACCTCGTTATCGTTTGGATGCGGAGATGATCCGCGACCAAATTTTGATGACCAGCGGTTTGCTGTCCACCAAGATGCATGGGCCAAGTGTGAAACCACCCCAACCTGATGGATTGTGGCAGGCCGTTTCGATGACGGGTGAGCGATATGTACCCGATTCTGGCGAGTCGATCTATCGCCGCAGCATCTACACGTTCTGGAAACGAGCGATGCCGCCACCGCAAATGACGATTTTAAACGCTCCCATTCGCGATGCCTGTATCGCTCGGCGTGAGCGGACCAACACACCGTCGCAAGCATTGTTGCTACTGAACGAAAGCGAATATTTGCTGGCCGCACGTCACTTGGCGCAGGCAACGCTTGCCGAACCGCGCAAACAGCGGCTGCAGTTTGCTTGGGAAACGGTCACAGCAAAACTGCCCGACGAGCAAGAGCGTGAGATCATCGAAAACTTGTTGATTGATTTGACACATTACTATCAGCAACATCCTGATTTGGCGAACGACCTTTGTCGCGACCTGACTCTCGACACTGCAGAGGCGAAGGCGGAACTGGCTGCCTGGACCGTCATTTGCAACACGCTGTACAACCTCGACATCACCAAAACCAAGGACTAAACGATGCACCTTTCCCACAAGATTGAAACGCTGGGCAATCGTCGTCGGTTCCTGACCAATGCAGGAATGGGACTGGGTACCGCCGCGATGGCATCGCTTTTGGGCCAACCTCGCCTCGCCACGGCTGCAACGGCCAATTCCACTGGGAAGATTCCGCCCGGCTGCCATTTTGCCCCAAAGGCAAAACGGGTCATCTTTTTGTTCATGGCGGGTGCGCCAAGTCAAATCGATTTGTTCGACCCCAAGCCAGGACTTGAAAAGCAATTCAACAAACCGCTGCCCCTCTCGGTCAGCATGGGGCAACGCGTGACCGCGATGACCAAGGGCAAAGAACAATTGATCATGCCCAGCCCTTTCAAATTCTCGCGAAAAGGCGAAAGCGGACTTTGGATGAGTGAATTGCTGCCGCACTTGTCCACTCAGGTCGACACGTTGTGTTTTATTGATTCGATGAATACCGACGCGATCAATCATGACCCCGGCAAGACGTCGTTCTGCACCGGTTCAGAGATCCCGGGCAAACCCAGCATGGGAGCATGGCTTAGCTACGGACTCGGCTCGCTTAACAAAGACCTGCCGGACTACGTCGTGATGCCGTCGGCTTATTGGAGTGGCAAGGTCAACGTGCAAGCTCTGTACGCACGACTTTGGGGCAGCGGCTTCTTACCATCGAAACATCAAGGCACAAGTTTTCAGACGACCGGCGATCCGGTCTTGTTTCTTTCCAATCCAACCGGTGTCGATGCGGGAATCCGGCGACGAATGCTCGATTCATTGGGGCAACTGAATCAAAAGCACTTTGCTGAGATCGGGGATCCCGAAATTGAGACCACCATCGCACAGCAAGAAATGGCGTTCCGAATGCAAACGTCGGTTCCCGAACTGACCGACATCTCCGACGAGACACAGGAAACGTTGGCGATGTATGGGCCGGAAGTCAACAATCCCGGTTCTTACGCACGAAATTGTTTGTTGGCAAGGCGGATGGCCGAACGTGATGTGCGTTTCATCCAACTGTTCCATCGCGGTTGGGATCACCATAACCGATTGCCCATTAACCTTCGCGGACAATGCCAGGACGTCGATCAGCCGACGACGGCGTTGCTGCGTGACTTAGAACAACGCGGATTGCTCGACGATACTCTTGTCGTGTTTGCGGGTGAGTTCGGACGAACGGTTTATTGCCAAGGCCAGCTGGATCCGGAAACCTATGGCCGCGATCACCACCCACGCTGTTTCACCGCTTTGCTGGCTGGCGGTGGCATCAAAGGCGGCATGCGTCACGGCATCACCG
>NZ_JBFHFD010000242.1:0-11844 GCF_041583735.1 Novipirellula sp. | reverse complement strand
TGTTGGCAGCCGCGTTGTCTTTTCCAGCTTGAAAGTCTCGAGACTCCATCGCTGCATCAACATTTGACTTGGTAGCACGACGTACAGGTTTTTCGATCCGGCGGTCAGCAGAGCATCGGAATCAACATTCTTGATTTCGTGTGCGAGGTTAGCGTACAGCAAGTCAAAAATCACAATGCGTTTTGATTTTCCAAACTTGAATATCATGTAACGATCGGCGCCGCCCATGACATAATCATCAAACGGTTCATCCAATTCGTACACGATTTCGTCGTCTGCGAACATCGTAACTGCATTTGGCAAGACATAATCGGATGCCTCGGAGTGTCCTGCCGTAGAAGTCTCTTCTTCCTTCTTGACGGTCTTCAGCTCGATACCGCCGGGGGTCCCAACAAAGGGAATGACTCCTTTGCGACGTGAAACGACTTTTGTTCCATCAAGAAGCGTGGCGTCGTAGTGAAGTTCACTCGCCATGCCATTTGGTTCACCAACGTCAATCCGGGTAACCGATGCAAGGTCGAGTTTCATTTCGGAGCCGCCAAAATAGATCGTTGGCTCGGCAAACATCAGTCCCTCTAAATCCACCTTTCGTCCGTCATAACGCGTCAATCGCCAGCGGTTTCCGTCGAGCCTTTCGAACGACTTCATTTCCACAAGGTATTGCGTCGAGTTGCCAAACCGGATGGCTTGTTCGTCGAGTTCGCCATTGATTTTTCCAGCTGCAAATTCAATCTCCACCGGAATCCGTAGACGATCCTTGGTTTGCTTGACCGGAGTCACCTTGACCGAAAATTGATCATCGCGGGTTCGCTCCTGAATTTCAAACTCCGGAGTTTCTCCTTGGTTGTCTCGGAGCTTCAGATCGAATTGATATTTCTCTGCGGGAGTGCCGAAGGTAACGACATTAAATTTGAGTTCAACGGGCTGATGCCGTTTGACAAATCGAATGTTGACTTTTTCAAGTGCCAACTCGGGGCTTTCCAGGAACGGTTTGACCTTCGAAATGGGGATCGCAAAATTGACGTCGGTGCCCATCACCTTTTCCACCACGACGCCTACGACCTTATTGTTGTTGTCCAGGATGGGGCCGCCGGAGTTACCAGGGTTCACGACCGCATCAATCTGGATGGACTCGAGCGAATCCGCTCGTTTGCGAAGCGACACCACACGTCCAACGTTGACGCTGATTCTTGGGTAGGTTTCGTCTTTCAGGGCTAACGCGGTACCGAAGGGAAAACCAAACGCGGTGATTTGCTGCGTCTCGAAAAGAGTGGAGTCGTCTCCGAATTCCAGTACAACCAGCCCGGCTGGCGGCTTGATTGCCCGCAAGAGTGCGAGATCATGTTCGGCACTCGTCCTGACGATTTCCGAAAGAAACTTGACTTCCTTGTCGGTCCCGGAGTTCATGATCAAGGGAATTTGCTCGGATTCTCCCTGAACCACGTGTTCATTCGTGATGAAAAATCCTCTGGCGTCAATGCAGAACGCGGTTCCGAATCCATCTCCCGAAGGTCGCTCAACTAGAACGGTCGCAGCCTTCGCGTTTGCGACATTGTCGCGGTCGAGTTGTGCGAATCCTCGTTGGGAAAATCCGAAGGAAACTCCGATGACGGCGATTAAAAAAAAGGGAAAGGGGCAAATCGGTCGTCTTGGTAGCTCTAACATTCCAATCCAAAGTCTTAGCGAACAGCGTCTTAACGAGCATCGCGCATTCATCCATTTCTGCACAATGTGACGGTTATGAATACGCGGCAATGATGTATACGAGCAAGATAATTGTTCTTGCCATGATATGCACGTCTCTGGTGGACTTTATTTGTCGCGAATCGATTTTCGACGGGATGGACGCGGATGGATATCCGGCGAGGTCTTACAAAATGCCTTCGCGTGACGGGGCGATTCGGTGCGTGGTAGACTCTCGCTTCTCCACACAAAAAATCAACGAAGTTTTTGAAACCACTGCAATGACGAAACAACTTATCGGTCTATCGATCGTCTTCCTGCTTCTATTGGGACGAGGACTGCACGCAGACGATTCGGTCGGCCCCTATATCGGTACCCTGACGACCACGGAAGCCCACCTGCTTTACCGGCCTGGTAACGAGGCGGCCACGCTGCGTTTGACCGTGCACGATGAACAAGGCACAAAAGTCACCGCCGTCGACAGTCGCAGTGAATCCGAGCATGACTTCGTCGCCAAATTCCACGTCATGGGGCTCGATCCCGGTACTGCCTACCGATACCAAATCGAGAAGATCGAAGCAGGCAGCGCCACTCTCGTTGCCGGTGCAGATGGCGACTTTCATTTCACGACCGTCGCAGCGGAACGCAGTGGTCAAGTGCTGAATGTCGCCTTCATTTCTTGTGTCAATGACAGCACCGATCCGGTTTGGAAGCAGATGGCCAATCACAACCTCGATCTGCTGTGTCTGGGCGGCGACACTCCCTACGCCGACACCGGTAATCTCGCGGATCTGCGAAACAAGCATCGCCATCTGCTGCAGCGTCCCCGGCTCGCAGCGCTGGGCAAGAGCGTACCGCTTGTCGGAACCTGGGACGATCATGACTTCGGCTTGAACAACGGCAATGGAAAAAGTGCCGCTGCGCTGAAAGCAAATACTCGACGCGCGTTCGTCGAATACCGCGTCCAGGATCAGTATGGCAGCGGAGAGGAAGGCATTTATCAGAAGACGGATCGGGGGGCGATGGAAGTGTTCTTGCTCGACGCACGATGGTACTCACAAACCGGCCCCTCACCTGTTAGCCCCAGCCAATCGACTTGTTACGGCAAGGAGCAATGGCAATGGTTGCTCGAAGGCCTCCGCAGTTCGGAGGCACCTTTTAAAGTTCTGTTGCACGGCCAAATTTGGCAAGACAAAAAGAATCGCGAAACCGATGACATGCACACCTACTATGCGGAACGCGATGCGTTGTTGGATTTCGTCAAAAAAGAACGAATCCCTGGTGTCGTGCTGGTCGGAGGTGATATCCATGTTTCGCGTCATTTGATGCACCCTCAGCGTGTTGGATACGACCTCCACGATTTCATTATCTCGCCGGGCCATACCAGCGTCATTCCTTCGCTGAATGTTTATCACCAAGACCTCGAGTGGTCACGAGTCGAACCCAATCAGTTCCTAGTGATGACCGCCGATACCACCAAAGTCGTCCCCGTATTGACTGTCAAATTTCTCGACAAAGACGGCCAGGAAAATCTCGTCAAGACCATCACGTACGACCAGCTCACGTCTGAACCTGAAACGGGTATTGCCAAGGATTTGCGAGGCTATTGGAGCTTTGATGGCGATACTAAAAATCGCTCTAAGTTAGGCAGTCGGCTGGACGGGCAACTCACTGGCGGTGCCACCGTGAGCAACGAACACGGGACGCGCAGTGGTGCGCTGCAGCTAAGCCGCTCGGGCCGCCAATACGTCACGGTGCCACGTTCGATGTTGGATGATAACGCCAGCGTCTATACGGCTTCGAGTTGGATCAAACCAGCGTCGCTACCAGATCATGGCAGCACCGACCGCGCCTTCGTCATGGAATCAAATGTCACGAATCACTGCGAGTTGCCCAATGCGTCTGGCAGTGGCTATGCGATCTCTGTCGGATTCAGGGCGTGCGGAGATGCCGAGAAGATTAACCTGCAGCTGTTCACCGAGACGCTCGTTCCTCAGCCTGTCGGCTCGGAGCGTTCTCCTAGCAGCAAACCGCAAGGCGGCTTTGACTGCTTGTTGGACCGTTCGCTATTTTCGGATTGGACTCACGTCGCGGTCACGTTCGATTCCGAGCGACTGCAGTTGTTTGTCGACGGCAAGCTGGCCAAGACGCATCCGCTGCCGATCCGGGGACCGATAGCGGAAACGGGAGGCTTGGTGATCGGCGCCCACCGCGCAGGGGAAGGCAGAAACTTTGACGGCATGATCGATGAAGTCGCGATCTGGAACCGCGTCCTCTCTGCATCCGAGATTGACGCGATTTACAACAACGGCACTGTGGCGGCGTGCCTCACCGGGTTGTAACCGCCGCCTAAGTCATCGCCTCGATCAATTCGCGAACTCGCTGCACAGACGTCACTCGACTGTGGTCGCCGAACCGTACTTCGCTAGTCGCAAACGCTGGCCTTCTTGGCACGCTGGCGCTGGCATGGACTTCGCGAACTCGCGTTGCTTCCAAAATTCGGCGTACGTTCGACTCATTGATTCCTGCTCCGGCGATTACCGTCAACCGATTATCGGCACGGTCAATGAGTTGTTTGATCCGCTGCATGCCTACTTCCGCGGTCACTCTTTGCCCCGACGTTAGCAACCGATCGACACCAAGCCCGATGATCGTGTCGAGTGCTTGCAGTGGATCGCGAGCGATGTCAAAGGCACGATGGAAGGTGATTTGAAGAGGACGAGATGCTCGGATCAATCGCTTCATCGCCGGCACATCGACGTCTCCGTCTCGCGTCAGCGCGCCCAACACAACTCCTTGCACGCCCAATTCTTTGACCGCGTCGATGTCATGCAGCATGCTGCGGATGTCATCTTCACTGTAGGCGAAGCCTCCATCGTGCGGACGAATCATCACCATGCAAGGGATCTGGCAACGCTGGACGCACTGACGAACGAGACCCAAACTGGGTGTGGTCCCACCGGAGGAGAGGCTGCTGCAGATTTCGATTCGATGTGCACCACCCTGCTCGGCGACCAATGCCGATTCGATACAGTCGATGCAAATTTCCAGAAGCATGAAATTCTCGGAGTGTGCGTAACATTCGTGGTCAATTAGGGGCGTCTTTTCGATGTGATCGAAGCTTCTACGAAGTCCAGAGAGTAAAATGACTGCCGTTGGTTTGGGAGACGCCTTAGTCTGGACTACTGAAAACTTTGGGGTAGTTGTGATTTTTAGTTGCGGCGATTTTCTGCCACCTCTCCCCCGACTTCGTTGGTGGAGAGGTAACCGCAGTAAAGACGGGAAGAAAAACTTACCCTTAATATCCGACGTCAATACCAAATTTTTAGCAGTCCAACCTTAGTCCTGGAGCAAAAGCTTTTTCTCGTACTTTCCGAGGGATTCTTGTTAACGAATCTCTGTGGACGCGCAGCAAAGACAATCGCGCCAGCAAGTTTAAAGAGAACGAGTTTTTCAAAAACCTCAAGTTCCGCACCGTCAATGTCTCAGAGGTTGGGGGAGTAACAAGGTCACAGAACGGATCGCTTTTGACAGCCGAATGTGGGGACAGACGAATAGGTTGACTGAATTTATTTGTTTGTCAGAAAGAGAAAATGCGAGACGAAAAAGACGGACGATCGTCACACCGGATGGCAACGTCGTTTATCCTCGGCGACTCTTTATCTATTATGCCGTCGCCCTGTACACTTTGTGACTAGCATCGCAGCGATACACCCGTTAACCGTAGAAGATGAGAAACACCTAATGAAATATCACCGATTCTGCCCTCGATGTCGAACTCTTGTGGTGCTGGTCGCGGCGGTCTTGCAGTGCATCCTCGGCATTGACGGCTTGGCTCAGTCGCCTGAAGTCACTCCTCAGTCACTGGTGTTTCGCCGCCAAGCAACGAGCAGAATGATTTTTGATCGGTCACAGCAGATTCCACTGTCATCGCTACAGCCCGATAAGACCGTCGGACTGGACTTGATGCATCCGGTGGTGGGAGATCCGACAGGCGAGACCCGGGGCACGATCAAAGCGGGGCGACTGAGAATCTCGACTGACGCACACAGCGGATCGTCCGAGCGGTGGGTCGGCGGATTCAATCCCTTTGCAACTTATGAACTTGGCCTGCACCAATTCGATGGGAGCGGGCGAATTGGGTTAAGCTTTTGCGATACCGAGCAAAAGAACTTCCTTTCCGCGTGCATTGTTGCCAAGGACGGCGAGTACCAGGCGATCGAATGGGTTGTGGTCAAGGACGGACAGGAAGTCAGTCGTCAAGAATATGCATGGCCTGACGACGTCAGAACAACGGGGCCGATGCGGCTACGTGTCCAGATGTTGGCCGTCGGAGTGAACCTGTACCTCGAATCCGAAGGAAAGTCGCAACTGGTCGGGTATCCCGATTTTAATGAACATCTCGAACTTCGCCGCAAGGATTTGATCTCTCGTTACGAATTTTGTTTGTCGAGTGATCTCGAAGCAAACTCATTCGCTGAAATTGACGAAGTCCTGTCGGCCTTGACGCCCGGTTGTGGCCAGGCCGACATTCGTGCGATCACCAACCAGAGTGGTGAGCCGCTGTTAGATCAAGGCCGCGTGTGGTTAACGATGACGGTTCGCGGACGTGCCTTGCCACATCCGATGCAAGGGGTGTTTTCGATGGACCCATCGGTTTTTGACATTCGCTTCGAGGGCATCATCGTCTTTGACATGGGCGACGGACTTTGGCGGAACGAACTCGCCTCACACCTGTTCTATGACGAGGCATCGAAACAGTGGCGAGGCTGGACGACCGGCTTCAGCGCACTGGGGACGAAATCAAGTCAAGAGGAAAAGGCGATCCTTGCGGTCTGGAGTGATCGCGATCCGCGGCGTGGTTTTTCGATCATGCACGCCAAGCCGATCGGTGTGACCGGACAGCACGAAGACCCGCACGGTGTCTATGATTCGCAGGCAGGCAAATGGCGTTTGTTGCTGTCCGAGAAAGCGGGCAAGTATCGAGCAGGAATGTGGGAATCCGATCATTGGGATCGTGGATATCAGCGTCTAGCCGGTCCCGTTGAAATGGACAGCACAGGGACCTTAATCCAAAAGGTCGGCGACTCACGCTATGTCTTTTTCGGTAGTGCTGATCGCAAAGTCTATATTCGCAGCTATCCCGAGCTGAAGCCGGTCGGTGAGTTGAACATGCATCTGCCGCCGTGGAACGAAAAAACAGGGACGCGAATTTGGCCCAACATCATCCCCCTTCCCGACGGTTACCCGGCGCCATACATCGCGCTGATGATGGATCGCCAAAATTTCCCTGGTATGCCCAAGAGCAACTGGACGTACGGTGCAATGTATCTGTACCACGCCCATCCCTAGCGGTAGTGCTTAGACTTCTCGCTCGTACACGAGCCTGGAAACATCACCTTGACCGCAGATAGGACGAACATGCAACTCAAAACAAATCTACTCTTCCTTGTGGCTCTGGTCGTTGTGCCGTGCCCACGCGTCCACTGCGAGCAAGTGTTAGTCAGTGGGCTTCGACATGTGCGGATTGAAGGACCGCCAGAATGGACAGAGTTCCCCAATTCACCCGATGAAAGATTCATCGACGTCAAATTTAAATCCTCTGAAAACAAGAACGAACGGTCGCTCGTTATTCAGCAGCAGGATGTCAAGCAGGGTTGGGACGTGACGATCAACGGTACACAGCTTGGCCGTCTTCGTATCGATGAAAACGACATGCGGGTCTACTTTCCCGTGCCCGCAAACGTGTTGCGACAAGGGGAAAACGTTTTGCGAATCGAGCAAGCGGCTCAGCGAAATACTGTGACCGACGACGTTCGCATCGGGAATATCCGATTATTAGATCGAATGGTCGAGGATGTCCTTTCGGAGGCGTCTTGCGAATTGACCATCGTCGGCGCGGAATCTGGCTTGTCGCTACCGTCGCGTATTACGGTTCTCAACTCGGACGGTGCCCTGCAAGCAGTGGCCGCATCATCAGGTGATCATCTTGCTGTCCGCCCCGGTGTCATCTATACGTCCAACGGTTCCGCACGATTTGGTCTCCCCGCCGGTCGCTACACGATTTTTGCAGGCCGCGGTTTTGAGTATTCTGTTGAGCGGATCGAGATCGCAATGACACCCGGTCAATCGGTCCAGCGAACGTTAAAGCTCACTCGCGAAGTCGACACGGAGGGTTTGGTCGCTTGCGACACGCATGTGCATACGCTTACGCATTCCGGACACGGTGACGCGACCGTTGAAGAGCGAATGATCACGTTGGCTGCCGAGGGTATTGAAATGCCCGTTGCCACCGACCACAACTCGCATGTCGACTATCGCCCATTCGCTCGACAAGCGAACGTCAGCGAATATTTCACGCCGATGATCGGCAACGAAGTGACGTCCCGCATTGGGCATGTGAACATATTCCCGGTTGCAACTGGTGAGCCGATTCCTGACCACACGTTGACGAGCTGGCAAGCTCTATTGGACGACATTTGCGCGACGCCCAACGTCAAAGTCGCTATCCTTAACCACGCTCGCGACCAACATTCCAGTGTCACTCCGTTTGGTCCACTGCTGCACAACGCGGTGGTTGGAGAAAATCTCGAAGGTTGGCATTTTGGTTTTAATGCGATGGAGGTTCTTAACTCGTCAGCCACACAAACGGATATCTTGCGACTGTTTCATGATTGGATGGCAGTCCTGAATCGTGGCTACCGTGTCACTCCTGTCGGTAGCAGTGATTCCCATGACGTCGGCCGCTATATCGTCGGACAGGGTCGCACCTACATTCGTTGCGACGACCGCGATCCCGGAAACATCGACGTGGATGACGCGGTCGATAAATTCTTGCAGGGCGAAGTGTTGGTCAGCTATGGACTTCTAACCAAGCTAGTCGTCGAAGACTCATTTCAGTCGGGACAAACTGCAACCGCCGACGGAGACACGCTGCATTTGAAGGTCCATGTCTTGGGTCCCCACTGGACCGAGGCCAGCAGGATCATTCTCTATCGTAACGGTCAACAAATTGCGGAGCGAGACATTTCCGAGCGACGCCCTGATTTGGCGACAGGCGTCAAGGCGGTTGAGGGGTTTCGCATCCCGAAACCGAAGCACGATGTGTATTTTGTTGCGATCGCAATCGGCCCGGGAATCGAGGAACTGTACTGGAAGACAGCCAAACCTTATCAACCGATGTCACCGGATTGGCAATCGCACGTTGTTGGTTGCAGTGGTGCCGTGTGGCTTGATGCAGACCAAGACGGAAAAACAACGCCGGCTCATGAATATGCTCGAGATATTTTCATGAGCGCGGGTGGTGATCTGAACACCATTCTAAAATCGCTGGAAGACTTTGACGAAGCGACTGCGATTCAAGCCGCCCATCGGGTTCAGCAGGCAGGCAACACGCTGTTGGATGATTCGAACCAAGCGTTCATTCGAAAGGCGGCTCCCCAAACTCGCCGTGGGATCGCTCAATACCTCAGCGTCTGGCGAGAGACTCAGATGGCGAAGTTCAAGCCCTAGAATCAACCGCCACTGAATCGCTTACGAGTCGCTTCGTTTGCACGAGATAGTTAGCGGTGTGCCTCTTTGGAATTTGGTGCCATGATAACAACGTCCCAATTGAAATCCGATACACACAACCACAAGTCTACAGCGACAAATACTCTGTTGGTACGGCGACGGATAATGATGGAAACCCCAGCATTAAGGTGTATTGCATACATCTTAATTGCGCCAACCAATATCAGTTCTGAGACTAAATTGGCTTTGCATCGCGAGAAGAAAAAAGGTCAGGAGACGTTTTGGCTGACCGGTTAAGCTGGCGGCGGTTGGTGAGTTCATCTCAGTCCCAGTTCAGGAGTTTGATTGATGCCCTGAACTCCGCGTGGACATACCAGGGTTCAGGCCTCTTGATTACGCAAAGGAGTTTGAAACGTTGCAGATCCATCAGGTGGAGCTTTTCAGCTACCAATTGATCCAGCAGTAGGACAGCACGATCCACTCGCTTCGCGCAACCGCGTATTGCATGCCCTTGCAAAACGCTCGTAATGACCTTGATCACTGAACCGCTTTCGTCGACCATCACCGCGAGTGACGTTCCTGGTAGTTAGCACCAGGAAACTAAAGACGAGGTGGGCGTAGCATCAATCTCACGCCGGGTGGGGGTAGTTGTCTCTTTCCGTCAGTAGGCCACCACACCTGAAAACTCAACACAAGGCCTGACCCCGGCGAAGCGACTACCCTGCAGTTTACGCGGCATTAGTACACGGTGTGTTTTGTTCGCAAGGATTGACAAACGCACGGAGCAAGCCGCCCAACCGCACTGTCCACGATGAAATCGACCGAACGAACGATCGGCAACGATCAGAGGACTATTATTTGTGTTGCCTCTCGTCGATGAGGGCCAAGATTTTGTTGGCATGCGTTTTGAACGCTCTCGCATATTTGTCAAACCGCTTGTGACGACTCTTGAACGCTCGTGCACGCCTAATCTCGTCACGACGTTCCATGGATGGTCGCCAAAACCAGTTCAACGGGCTTCGCGGAACCAGCCCGTCGATCTGTGCGGCACGCTTAAGCAACGCCCGTTTCTCTTGATCAATTTGATCGGTTCTGGCAAGGATCGGCTTGCAACACAGAGGTCCTAAGCGATGGTGAGCGATGAACTCGAGCGTTCGCCGGGTCACAATCAGGTTATTGGTATAGAAAAAGTCCTCCCCGTTCCAACGTGTAACGTCCACCACCGCCGTATGAAGAGTCAGTCTTGCGGGAATCTCGTGTTCCTCGATTCGCGGAACTGGCTGAGGTGGACCTTTTTGCGAACCGAGATAACGAATGCTCCCCTCGTTGCATTGCGGGCACACTCGGTGGAGCGAGTAGCAGGCTGAGCAAACCATTTCGTGACCGCAGCATGGACATTTTGGCGTTGCCCCCTCGATCACGAGATTGCCAAGATCCTGTTGGTCAGCGGGACAGAGCGCATACCAGTCTCGCTGGTCGCCTTCGACGCGCACCGATTTTGTCTGATAGCCCTTGAGGCCCGCGTTTTGAAACAACCGATGCGTAGGCTCGAGATAAACAATCCAATCATCACCACTGAAATAAAGATCCGCAACTCCTTCGACTCGCGCTGTGATTTCATCCGCTACATAGGCCTCGCATCCACAATCAAGCGTTTCACGATTTCCTTGGAAGTCGACTTCAAGTGAAGCGTCATACAAAACGTCGGTGATAAACCAAGGCTTCTTCGGCGAGTCTTCTTCACGAAACCCCGGCCAAACCAGGAAGTCAGTAAAGAGTAATTCAAAAAAATATCCCGACTCGAGAGTTCCCCGTTGGTCATAGTGAATCGCGTGCATCAAATTCTCAACGTGTCAAATTACGGAATGATATCGATCAGCCAGCCACGACCGCGGATAATCTAATCCGCCCCCCAATTCACCATTTCGGTGCAACGGCATGCCGTCGCTTTTGTACGGCGTCACCATCGCGACAGATCCCACCAATCAAGATACTGTCTTACGGGTTCACGTGCAGGCGGTACAGCGCGGTGAAGCGATATCAATGGAGAATAAATTGCGATAGTTGCAACCTCAGCCCTTCCACGATCCAAACGTACGCCTGTCAGGGAAATGAACATCGTCAAAGGACCAAGCATCGCACAATGGAACGAACCAAACAGAATGACAAACATCGGAATCCGGACGATCAACCGTTGAATCACAGGCGTAGTGAGGATTCTGCGACGTAGCCAGACCGCAATGCAAAGCGGTAGAACCAGCGTCAAAAAGATGCCCAAAGCTGGGAGGTATCGGATGAGCACAAGCAATACCGCAACGCAGGTTGTCACGACAAGTAGGGAGACTCATGGGGACAGACACATGGGGACAGAGGTAGACACATGGTGACAGGTAGACACATGGGACACATGGGGACATGGGACACATGGGGACACATGGGGACACATGGGGACAGAGCATGTTTCTGAGGTGGGCGGCAAGGGGACACATGGGGACAGGGCATGTTTCTGAGGTGGGCGGCAATGCCTCCTGAGGGCTGGGCAAGTGACGCGGTCGGTTGCCGGTGTGTGCGTCCGATGACCGTCGCTGATCTCGAATCACTCGGCTCTGGTTCTCAGCGAACGTCTTGATACTTCGCACCATGTTGGTA
>NZ_JBFHFD010000241.1:0-11888 GCF_041583735.1 Novipirellula sp. | reverse complement strand
TCGCAACTGCCGCGATCGATAACGCAACCCTTATAAGCTGCGGATGCAGTTAGATTAACGTTTGATGACAGACTGGAAGCCTATCCCACGTGAACACAGGCTGGAAGCCTATGCTACGTTTGTTTATGGGATCACTTCGGTTTGCACGCTGTCGACGCCGCCAGGGCCGCGACGGCTAACCGATTCCACATTCAACTCGAATGTTTGCGGTTGATTGCTACTCATTACGATATCGTATTCGACCGTCTCATTAGGACGCATCGATCGGATATCGGCCAAGTAGATCGCTCCGGCTTTGACATCGAATTCGCCGCCGGTAGGACTCCGACGCTGGGTAACCCGTTCGACCGCCACACCCGGTGGTAAGTTGAACCGTACACTGACTTCGCCATCGACTTGATCCGAATCATTCGTGACACGCAATGTGTAGCGAATCGGTTGACCAACACGCACAGGATTGTCACGACCAAAGATCTCGACTTGGACTCGATCCGATTTCGCCGGGCCTGATGGTAATGCCGGAGCCACGGGTCCAGTATCGGGCGTGGGTGGCAGCTGGCCTGGACCACCGGGAATTGTCGGCGGCGTTGTCGCCGGCGGCAATAACGGGGGTGCGGTTCCTGAGGGTGGCGATGCCGGAGGTGCTCCGGCGACGATTGCGAAAACATGTTCGCCATTGGCGGATGTTCCGTCTCGCGCCACCGCCTCGACCCGCACGATCGACTGCGGATTGGTCGCCATCGCTCGGAATTGTCCTTCCAATACGGCACGCTGACCTGGATTCACGACGGGCACATCCCATTGGACCACCGTCTGTCCTGGACGTGGTTCGGACGCACCTTCGGTGGCCTGTAGCAATTGTAATTGTGGGTCGTATTGCAACATCACTCGTGCATCGCGAATTGGGGTTTGTCCCGAATTGTTCACGTAGGTGCGAATCACAAACTCATCGCCGGTCTCGACCCGATCGCGACTTTCAATCGAAAGCGTCAACGCGGGTGCATCGGGGATCGGATTGATCACGGTCACACATGCTTCGCTGACCGCACGTTGTCCGCCATCGGCGGTTGCTTCAAAGTTGACGCATCGTCGTCCCGACGCGGTCGGAATGAATGTGATGGTTGTAGGCCATGTCTCGCCCGGTTGCAGTGGTCCGTCAGTCAACTCGTTGCCGAGTTCACGTGTGTTTCGCTCAGGATGCAGCATGTTCGGATCGCCAAACGCTTTCAGTTTGACGTTGGTCATTGGACGATCGCCGGTATTTTTCACGTCGATGTTGAACGTAACTTCTTCGCCTGCCTCGTAGCGTTCTTTCTCGGCTTGCGTGGTAAGCGAAAGCGAGGGGCGGAACACATCGACGCGAACTGTATCTTCGTCAAACAGTCCGCCGTCGCCTCGGGCTTGGATAGTCATCTGAACGGGCGACTGTGACGTCACGCTCATAAACAAATCCAATTGCGTCTTGGCTGGGATCGTGCCGATTTCCCAAAGCACGCCGCCTGGCAAGACTTGGGCGAATGAATCCGCGCTGACGGCGCGAGTTCCTGGTGGAAACTCGACCGAGACGCGGACGTTATTCACAGGCTGGTCGCCTGGGTTCGAGACGTTCGCGACGACTTCGTAAGGAACGTCAAAACTGGCCACCGATGGAGCGCCCGCCCGGACAGCCAACTGGGGTGAACTCCAGGTGACAAAGGTTTGTCCGCGGCCGAGCGTCATCGTCGGCATATTATCCGAATCGCCTCCCGGTCGAATGACTTGCATATCGACCGTGACAGTGCCGCTGGTACCCGCAACCGGCAGTAGTTCTACCGTTGCGTTGCCGTTTTCATCGACGACCGCCTCGGCGACCGACGAACCGTTGGTACCCGCAAACGTTGCGGTTTCGGGTTGTTGTACTTCGTAACGCACTTTCCATCCACGTGCAGGCAAACTGCCTTCGGCACGTGTCACTCGAGTGGTCAAGGTAACAGGGGTTCCCGCGGGCACGATTTGTGACCCAGGGAATTGCCAGCGTGCGTCGATCCAGTAGATCGTCGCGGTGGCTTTGCGTTGATCCCAGCACTCGCTTTCGGGAGCTAAGACCGTCACACGACTGGTGCCTTCACTCGGACTGCTAATCGAAATCCAAGTTTGGCCTTTTTCTAGCTGTACATCGTCACTGCGATCCAGGTTGCCACGGGTGATCAGCATTCGCTTGGTACTGGTCAAACCGTGAGCGTACGAGGGATCATGTTTTTCAGGACGTTGTTTCTTTACCGTCATCCGGTGCAAAAGCCCCGGATCGTCGTCACCGACTTGAATAAACGTACCAACGCTGTCGGGAGTCAACATCCATTCAAGCGGTTGGTTCATCTGCAAATAACCATCGGCACCACAGATACCGGATAACAAAATGACTTCGCCGCCGACGGGAGCAACAATCTTCTGTGGCGTCAACAAGATACAGCCGCGTTCGCCACGATCAGGCAAACAGCGTGGATTGGTGTTGGTGATTTCGTCACCATACAGAATCGAGGGAGGCCCGCTTTGGCACGAACCGTTACACGGTGCACTTGGCACGCAAGCACCGTCGTCTTTGCAGTGTTTGCCCAGCAAAGGGCATTTTGGGCCCGCTGCCGTCCCTAACGCACCGGCATTCGGTGTCGCACACGCAGGGGGCTCGACCGGTTCGGGAAACGCAGGGGTGGGGAAAGCAAAGGAAGGGTTGGTCAGGCAGGAACCGAAGCCACGCAAGCAGTTGAAGCACAGGCAGCTTTCACCGGCGGATCCAGGCAGTGCGAGTTCGGTGGTGGTCGGTAGGGGAGCGAACAGGCAGGATCCGGTCGGATCGATCGCAGGCAAACGCAATCGGCTGCAACCACTGGCAACAGCGAAGATCAGCAAAACGGCAACGATCAGAAGTTGCCGCATAGGCAATTTCCGGTTGCGATTCGGCTCGCTTCGTGCTGCGTTGTGGTTCATCGGCCTGCGTGGTGTTTGGTTTCGTTCCGGACACACTTTGTCCAAGGAAACGTAGCACGCAAGATGGGGGCATGATGCAAGAAAACAACGTACTTTGTTGCCTAAACGCTACATCTTGACGCCGAGTTTGACGGTTCTGCGGGTTTCGCAGGGGGAGTTTGGGGAAAGTGAGGAGTGAGGAGTGAGGAGTGAGGAGTGAGGAGAAGGGGAGAGGGGGAGACACGGAGACTGGGAGTTGACGGAGCCGAAGACGCCTTGAAGCGGTGAGAGCTGATGCGACCTGCGTTAGCCCATGACTGGCGGACCGTAGATTCGACGATCAAAACGACATTGGCGCGCCCTCACAATGCAGCTTTCCCTGCCTATTCCTTTTGTCAGCCTATCGGAAAAGGGTGCGATTTGAAGGGTATCATGAGTTCTCAGACTCAAAATGCACCTTACATCACGTTAGCCATCGTCCAGGAACCGCGTCCATGTCTTCATCAATGAATCCAAACCACACCTCGCGCAATCTTCCAGTGCATCCCGAGAAACTGCTGCGTCCCAGTCCGGGTTGGTTCGCTTTGTTTACCTGCCTGGGGTTAGTCCTCTTTGGTGGCTTCACCTTGATTGCCGCCGCAGCAGCCGAAAATGGCTTCTTTGTCCTGCTCGGAGTGATGATGATTCCATCGGGGATGATAGGACTGTTCGGACTGATGGCGATCGCACCGAATGATTCTCGTGTCTTGCTGCTGTTTGGGGATTATCGCGGAACCGTCAAAGAATCAGGTTTTTTTTGGGTCAACCCGTTTTTTTCCAAACGAAAAGTGAGCTTGCGTATTCGCAACTTTGAAACGGGATCGTCATCCACGCCGGAAAAGAAGGACGCTGCGGGCACCGTGGTGCAAGTGAAGAGTCGATCGGCGAGTCGCCCATCCAAGGTCAACGACCGAGATGGAAACCCGATTGAAATCTCGGCGGTCGTCGTATGGAAAGTCACTGATACGGCTGAGGCGTTGTTCGAGGTCGATGACTACGAACGTTTTGTCGAGGTACAAAGCGAAGCGGCCTTGCGGAGCTTGGCGACACGCTACCCGTACGATAGTGAAGACCATGAACAATCGCTTCGCGGCAGCACCGAAGAGATCTGCAGCAAACTCCGCGAAGACATCCAAGAGCGACTCGAAAAGGCAGGGGTGAACGTGATCGAGGCTCGCATTAGTCACTTGGCCTACGCTCCGGAAATCGCCTCCGCGATGCTCCAGCGTCAACAGGCCGGCGCCGTGGTCGCCGCACGCACCAAGATCGTCGACGGTGCCGTGGGAATGGTCGAGATGGCACTGGAGCATCTCAAACGAGACGAGATCGTCGAATTGGATGCAACACAGCGAGCATCGCTGGTTTCGAATCTGCTGGTCGTCTTGTGCAGCGACCGCCACGCTCAACCGGTCGTGCAAACAGGAGCCTGAGCGTTAGACCGGTAAATCAATGGAGTTATCGTGGTTTGGCAGTTGCACAACGTATCTGTCACCTCTCCCAAGCGTCAGCTTGAGAGAGGCAACACGATGCAAGCCACCTCTCCCGAGCGTTAGCTTGGGAGAGGTCGAACGAGCCCTTTAGGCTTCGTTCGGGTGAGGGCCGACCGCGCAACCGAGCTTGCAGCAAACCGCTGGATTGCTCGGTCGGCCCTCACCCGAGCAATCGCTCAATGCTCTGCTCGACCTCTCCCAAACGGAGTTTGGGAGAGGTGACACAAAACAAGCCACCTCTCTTGAGCGAAGCTTGAGAGTGTTGGCAATACGCAACTCACGGGCCTACACGGCGAGGCGTCTATTGCCGCTGCATGAATTGCCAATAGGTCATCGCGATTGCGATCACCAGGACGCCAAGGATGATTTGCTTCAGTGTTATCTGAAATCGCTGGGCGGGATGATTGCGATCCGATAAGTCATGCTCGATCCAGCACGGCCATGTCCACGACGCAACCATCACGGCGGCTGCTGCGATCATTGACAACACGCCACCATAAAGCATCTGCTTGATCGGCAGCATCCAGAACCAACGCAGCGAAAAGATCGCAAGTATACATAGATAGCTCTGCGCCCACATCGCCGCGGCGACTTTCCGATCATCGATCCACAGCCATGTCATGCGGATGGCGACGAGCGTTGCCGAGGGGACGATGAACGCGGCAATCACCAACGCGATCCGACTTTCGCTCGAACTGCTAAACAGCAGCAAGCACCAGATTGCGGTCAAATACAACATGAACCCCAACGGCAGCGACAACAACATCCGCTCGATTCGCAGAGGCCGCACGATCACCAATGCGCTAAAGAACACAAACGTGCAAAGTCCGAAAAGGTAGGGCCAGAAGAATGTCAGCGTGACCAGCGGCGGTCCTTTGCTCAACTCGTCGCCAATCACATCGACTGGACGCACGATCTTGTCGTCGCAGCCAATCGAATGCGGCAACAAAACGCACGACACGAGTGCCAAGGCAGCAACGAGGTTGGAAATCGCTGAGGGCGAAGATAAAGCCGCTTTTAGCGATGGCTGCTCGCGATCCGGTTGCGGTGTAGGCGACATTTCCAGCCAACCTCGTTAGAGCAGAGGACCTGATGCAGCGGAGCGTGTTCAAAGTCCTCTATTTTCGGTTCAACGCCTTCGTGAGCAAGCGATCGAAGGTCGCGGCAAAGGCCTTTTTGTCCGTCTCACCGTACGGCGAAGACCGGCCCACGACCATTCCTTCGCCTCGCAAATCGTCCATAAAATTCCGCATCGACAATCGTGACGCAATCGTATCAGGGGAATATTCATCGCCGCGGGGATCGATCACGTAAACGCCCTTCTCCACCAAATCGCCCGCCAAAGGCAAATCGGCGGTGATGGCAATGTCCTTGGCTTCGCTGTGGTTGACGATGTAACGGTCGGCTTGATCGGCGCCTTCACGCACGACCACCGAGCGAACCATCGTCAATGCGGGCGGCACCGACAGCGGACGGTTGGCAACCAAAATCGTTTCGACATCCAATCGCTTGGCGGCACGAAAGACGATCTGCTTGACATCTTGTGGTGCCGCATCGGCGTCGATCCAGATCTTCACGCTGCTCACCGCCTCGCATTACGCGTCATTTCGCCAATCGTTTGCGCGACCGAGTCGGTCAATTGGCCTGGCAACAATCGCCATGCCCAGTTTCCATCGGCCAGCCCCGGCATATTCATTCTCGCCTCATTCCCCAGCCCAAGCAAATCCTGCACCGGAATGATTGCCGTATCGGATGCCGAATTGAGCACCGCCCAAATCAATTGTAAATGAACATCAATGTCACTCGTGACAACGCCGGCCAATAAATCCTCTTCGCCCTCGGCGACTTCACGTTCCTTGTACCACCCCATGACGGTGTCATTATCGTGCGTTCCGGTGTAGGCCACCGAATGCTCGGGAAACGCAATCGGACGATGGAAATCGTCTTCGGCCACATAAAAACCGAACTGCAACACACGCATTCCTGGGAAGCCAAGCTTATCGCGAAGTTCATGGACCTCTTCGGTAATCATGCCGAGATCTTCGGCGATCAGCGCCAACTCGCCAAGTTTTTCGCGAGCGGCGTCGAAGACTTTTTCCTTAGGTCCTTCGACCCATTTTCCGCTGACCGCGGTTTTAGCTGTCGCAGGAATTTCCCAATAAGCTTCGAAACCACGGAAGTGATCGATTCGCATCAAGTCGAATTGCTTGAACGCATATCCAAACCGCTGTACCCACCATCGGTAACCGGTTTGCTCGAGCGTGTCCCAACGGTATTGCGGATTGCCCCACAATTGTCCTGTTTTGCTGAAATAGTCTGGCGGGACACCAGCCACGAAGGTTGGACGTCCGTTTTCAGCCAAACAAAATACCGATTGATTTGCCCACACATCGGCACTTTCGTGCGCGACAAAAATCGGCATGTCGCCATACATACGAACATCGCGTTCGTTTGCGTATTGCTTCAGTTTCCGCCACTGGACATCAAAGATGTATTGTTGGAATTCAGCAAATTGAATCTCGGTACTCAGCTTGGTCTCCCATTGTTCGATCGCTTGATCGAATTCTGGGTTCGCGGCATGACGGACCAATTCCGCAGGCCACTGCGTCCAATCCGCTTTGCCGAAGTGACGCATCAGGGCTTCGAAGCGACCGAAATCGTCCAGCCACCATGCGTTGTGTTCGACAAACCGATCAAAGTCCGCGCGTTGTTCTTCGCTAGCGTGTTCGCTAAAGTTTTCGAACGCGGTACGCAGTACCGGCAGCTTGAACTGGGCGACCAAATGATAATCGACCTGCGAGGTGGTTTCCCCAAGGCCGGATGGCAAGACGAAATCATCCTCGGCCAACAAGCCATCTTCGACAAGCATCGAAAGGCTGATCAGCAGCGGATTTCCGGCAAACGCCGAATAACAACTGTAGGGGGAATTGCCGGCTGCGGGGGGGCCCAACGGCAGCACCTGCCAAATGGTTTGTCCCGCAGCTTGCAAAAAATCGACGAACGCATACGACGCCTTACCCAGATCACCGATCCCAAATTCGCGATTTCCGATCGCGGTTGGCAGACTAGTGATGTGACAAAGAATCCCCGATGATCTCGGAAAACGCATTAAGCATCCTCTAACGGTTTGACGTCCCAAATTTCATTCGCGTACTGGGCGATCGTTCGATCACTCGAGAACCAGCCACTGTTTGCCGAGTTCAGGATACTCATTCGAGTCCATTTCTCTTCGTCCAAATAGACCTTGCCTGCCTCAGCTTGGGCATCAATGTAACTGCGCAGATCCGCGATCGTCAGCCATGGGTCATACGGATTTCGCAGTCCCTTGGTCAGCAGGTCGAAAATGCCTGGCTCATGTTGATTGAACACCCCGCCCTCGACCATTTCCATTACCCGCCGGATGTCTTCGTCGGCAGCGATGATCGCGTTCGGATCGTAATTCTTCTTCTCTTCCTGAACTCCGTTTTCGTCCAACCCGAACAAGAAGAAGTTCTCGGCACCCGCCTTATCCCGAATTTCGATATTCGCACCGTCGAGCGTTCCGATCGTCAACGCCCCGTTCATCATGAATTTCATGTTGCCGGTACCCGACGCTTCTTTGCCCGCGGTCGAAATCTGCTCGGACAATTCAGTCCCCGGACAAATGATCTCCATCGACGAAACGCGATAGTTTGGAAAGAAGACCAAACGCAACAAGTCCTTCGTCTTTGGATCCGCGTTAATCACCGCAGCGACGTTGTTGATCATCTTCACGATCAATTTGGCGACGTGGTATCCCGGTGCCGCTTTGCCGCCGATCAACACGCAGCGTGGCACCATGTCTTTGGTATCGCCACGCAGAATGCGATCGTAAAGGTGCACCACATGCAACACATTTAACAATTGACGTTTGTACTCGTGAATCCGCTTGACCTGGACGTCAAAAATCGCATCGGTGTTGAATTCAACTCCGGTGTTTGCTTTGACGTAATTAGCCAATCGTTGTTTGTTTTCAAGTTTCACACCGCGCCATTTCTTGCGGAAACCAGCATCCTCGGCATACGGAATCAGTTTCTCGATTTGGCTGAGATCAGATTCCCACCCCGTTCCGATGGTTTCGTTTAACAGGTCACGTAAACCTGGGTTACAGTGTGACAACCATCGACGCTGGGTCACGCCGTTGGTTTTATTGTTGAACTTTTCGGGCCACAGTTTGTAGAAGTCCGAGAACAAACCGCTCTTAAGCAATTCGGTGTGCAGATGAGCAACACCATTAACCGAAAAGCTGCCCACGATGCTCAAGTAAGCCATGCGGATGTGCGGCTGATCGCCTTCTTCGACCAGCGACATGCGACGCAGAACCGCGACATCGTCAGGGAACTTCTTCTTGACCTCGGTCAAGAAACGTTCGTTGATTTCGTAAATAATTTCCAACAGACGAGGCAGCAAGCGGCTGAACAAAGCCACGCTCCAACGCTCGAGCGCCTCGGGAAGCAACGTGTGGTTGGTATACGCCATGCACTGAGTCGTGATCTTCCACGCCGAATCCCAATCCAGGTGGTAGACGTCCAACAACAATCGCATCAACTCGGGAACCGAGCACGCCGGATGGGTGTCATTCAGCTGGAAGCAATTCTTGCGACCAAAATCGGTAAAGTCATGACCGTATTTGGCAACCCAGTTCTCCAGCACGTCCTGCAGACTGGCAGAACTGAGGAAGTATTGCTGTTTAAGTCGCAGCTCTTTACCGTTTTCGCTGGCGTCGTTGGGATACAACACCATCGAGATCTGCTCGGCGTTATTCTTTTGCACCACAGCGTCGGGGTAATTCCCCGAGTTGAATTCTTCCAGATCGAACACGTCGGTCGCTTCGGCTTTCCAAAGACGTAGTGTGTTGACGGTTTCGTTTTTGAACCCCGGGATCGGCATATCGTAAGGAATGGCCAACAAATCGTTGGTGCCTACCCAGCGAATCGAAGTGTTTCCGGAATCATCAAGATAACGCTCGGTGTGTCCATAGAAGCGGATTGTCTTTGCGTCTTCGTGACGTTCGATCTCCCATGGGTTGCCATCGCGAAGCCAGTGGTCTGGACCCTCGACCTGACGACCATTTTCGATCGTTTGGTGGAACATCCCAAATTCATAGCGGATACCGTAACCTGTCACCGGCAAACGCAAGTTGGCGCAACTGTCCAAAAAGCAAGCTGCCAAACGACCAAGACCACCATTACCGAGTCCCGCGTCCGGTTCCTGCTCGGCAACCTCTTCGAGTGCGACACCGTATTGATGCAACGCTTCGCGAGTAGCATTGTCGAGTTCCAAGTTCTGAACGGCATTGTTCAGCGACCGGCCCAATAGAAACTCGAGCGAGAAATAGTGGACACAACGTTCATCGGTATTCGCGAATCGCTCTTGCGTCGTCCGCCAATGTTCGGTGACACGGTCACGTACGGCGTTGGCCAACGCGCGATAATAATAGTGAGGATTACTGTCGTCACTGTGGTGGCCGAGTGTGTAATAAAGATGGCGGCGCAGTTCTTCGGAGAGCGGCGCCAGGATACTGCTCATCTTTTCATTGGATACTTCGAGTGTTTGTTCTGGCATCGTTTTGGCTAAATTTGAAGGGAAATTGAGCGATCGACCGAAGCTGCTTTTTTCGGTGCTGCCGCCAAAGAGTGCTAATAGTATGGATGTTCATTAGCACTGTCTGAAGGCTATGACAACATGAGTCCATTTTGAAGTCAGCGACTTTACCCTCAAACCTACATCTTGTTGGGGATTTTTCCCATAACTTTCAAATAGTTTGCGCAATTTCGCCAATCAGACTTTCCGTCTGTAGTGTTTAACTGGTAACCGAAATTTCAGAAATCGGTGGCTTCCCCCCAAGAAAGACTCAAGCGGGACTTAAACATCCGACTGGTAACGGCTTACGACGCCGATGCTGGAGCCGGCGTGATTGAATAAGGTCGATATTTTGCCACGTGAAAAGGCGGCAAATCCATCTTGAGCCGCCGCTTCTAATCTCGCTAACGTGGAGCCGTCGATCGCGTGACGAGCTAGCGCAAGTGAGCCGGTCTCTCTGGAGCGTCGCTGCCGCGCACATCGCCCCGCTTCTTCTAGACCCGCTCCTTTTGAACCCGCTCCTATTGAACCCGCAGTCCCTCATGCAAACCTCCTCGTCGATTCGGCGTCCTGCTTACGCTTCCCTAATGGCTGACACCCCCGACAACGCCGCTTCGTCCGGCAAGCTCAGCAGCGAAGAAAAAACGCTCGGTCAATACATTCCGCTATTGTACCACTACAACATGCTGCAGGACGAAGATCGCGTCGGAGCGTTCCGCGAAGCGATCGAACTGCACGTTCGCCCTGGAATGCATGTCGTCGAACTCGGTGGTGGTACAGGAATCCTATCGTCGCTGGCGGCTCGCTGTGGTGCGACGGTCAGCTGCGTCGAGCGGAATCCCGAATTGGTCGAGACGGCTCGTCGATTTGTACGACTCAACGGACTCGAGGATCAAATCACGGTGATCCACGCCGATGCCTCGGAATACGTCCCCGACACTGCGGTCGATGTCGTTGTTTGCGAAATGCTTCACGTTGGGCTGCTGCGTGAGAAACAAGCTCAAGTAATTGCGGCATTCAAACGTCACTACAAACAAGTCCACGACGGACCGCTGCCGCGTTTTCTACCAGAAGCCTCGATTTTGATGACTCAACCCGTCGAGCAGTCCTTTGATTTCGCGGGTTACCATGCTCCCGTGCCGATGTTCCAAGCACCGCTATTGGATCAACCGCGAACCAACGAATTCGCCAACCTGTCGCCTTATGCGAGTATCGCTTATGACGAATCGATTCCGATGCAGTTTGCGGTAAACGAAAACATGGTTGCGATGCGCGACGGCTGCGTCAACGCCCTTCGCTTTGTCACTCAGAACGTGATTTCAATCGACATGCAAGCCGAAAAGGCGATCACGTGGCCCAACCAATGCCTAGTGCTTCCGATCGAAACACCGTTTAAAATTGCTAGCGGCGAATCGATCTCGGTTGAATTTCATTATGCCGCAGGCGAATCGATTGACCACTTAATGAGAACGGTCCGCGTCAAACGCGTGTAACGCGGGCAGAAATCGAAGTGCAATCCGTTGCCTGCGACAACGGATCGGATCGGCTATGATCGTAGTTTGCTTCAGACCATGGCAAACTCGATCCCGCCCCCCTTCGAAAGTCAGCGCAATGAGACCATGCAGCCCACTGCGACGTGTCGCGGCGATCTATTGGCAATTCCTGATTCTAGTCGGCCTCAGCTTCGCCAGCATTTCCGCTGAGCAAAATGAGCCAGCGACGGTTCTTGTGTCCGGAAAAGTGCTTTCGGCGGCGGGTGAGCCCGCAGCAAACGCAACGGTCCGGCTGAGCCTTGCGTATGGCAAACTTGACGAG
>NZ_JBFHFD010000240.1:0-11917 GCF_041583735.1 Novipirellula sp. | reverse complement strand
GCTAGCTTGATGACCGGAGCCCGTCCAGACACGATCGGCGTGGTCGAGAACAACGCGATCTTCCGTGATCTGAATCCCGATATCGTCACGCTGTCCCAGCATTTCATCGCCAACGGCTACGAAGCGGTGCACTGCGGAAAAATCTTTCACAACCCCGCTCATGCTGACATGGCAAACTCGTGGAGTCGTGCGCCGTCTAAAAAGAATCTGAAACTAAAGCCGCCGACATCAACCTATGCCTTGCCCGAGAATCAGGCAATTCAGAAACGGAACCTCGAAACGCTACAAGCAAAATATGGCGAGGGCATTCGCGGCAGTGGACTGGTTCATGGGCCCGCCTATGAATGCGCCGATGTGCCCGACCAAGCTTATCGAGATGGATACAACACCGACCTTGCGATTGCGACGCTAAAGGAGATGGTAGATGACGGCGATAAACCATTCTTTCTAGGGCTTGGTTTTTTCAAACCGCATCTCGAGTTCATCGCTCCGAAACGTTACTGGGACTTGTACGATCCAGCGGACATTCCACTGGCGACGCACGACGAAGCTCCGATCAACGGTGCGGCAATGGGTCTGCATGCATCATTTGAATTGCGAGTCCGCGACGGAATTCCGAAAACGGGACCGATCGATCCCGAATTATCCCGCACGCTAAAACACGCCTACCTCGCCTGTGTCAGCTACATCGATGCTCAAGTGGGACGCATGATCACCGCACTCGAAGAATCGGGCCAGCGTCAGAATGCGATCATCTTTGTGTGGGGCGACCACGGTTGGCATCTCGGCGACATGGGCGTTTGGGGCAAGGCGACCAACTATGAAATTGCAACTCGAGTGCCGCTGATCATCTGGACTCCGGATATGCCCAAGCACAACCGAGGCGAGACAACCGAGGCACTCGTCGAACTCGTCGATATGTACCCGACGCTTTGCGATTTGGCGGCGATATCGAAGCCATCGCATCTCGAAGGAACCAGTTTCCAGCCTCTGCTCGAGGATCCCGATCGTGATTGGAAAACTGCCGCGTTTAGTCAGTTTCCCAACCCCGCGCTGCGCGAATGGGCGGCCAATCCACTACAACCGAGCATGCGAGAAACCTTCTTTGGTCCGTTGATCGAGCAAGTCGAATCGAAAATCATCTTGCAACAGGGGGATAAATGGGATCGTGATTTGTTCGAGAATCATTTGATGGGGTACACGATGCGAACCGATCGCTATCGACTTGTGGTCTGGAAAGACACCGAACACCCCGACGCTGATCCGGTCGATGTCGAGCTCTACGATCACGTCGAAGACCCGAATGAAACCGTAAATATTGCCGACAAATCGCCTAAGCAGGTCGCAAATTTGCTGCAACAATTCAATGCCGGTTGGAAGGGAAATCGACCTTCGAGCCGTCAATAAACGAGTTCCATAAATCGAATGCATGTTTTGCCGATCGCGGACTCCGCTCGCGTTCGATCTGCATGCAATCTTTCGACCAAATGACATCGATAACCAGAAACATCATTCAAGTTTTTGCGACGATATTCCTCATTCGCTGTAAGGGGGGATGCGATTTTTAAGTAGTCCCCTACAAAGATGACTCGAATCCTCGCCCACCGAAGTCACGACGGTAGATTAAGTATCAAGGGTGCGATCATTGATATGAACATTAACAAATTCTAGGAGACTGCGATGAAAAGCTACTTGATCGATTCTGACAAAGGCATTGATGCAATCCAAAAAGTAGACGTCAGCGAGGTGAGTCCGGGGGCCGGCGAAGTCAAAGTCAAAATGAAGGCGGCTTCGCTGAACTACCGCGATCTGATCGTCGCTGGCGGAGGATACATTCGCAACGACACGCGGCCCGTGGTCCCGTTGTCCGATGGCGCAGGCGAGGTGACCGAGGTTGGCGCCGGTGTCACACGATGGAAGGTCGGTGATCGGGTCAGCCCGATTTTTATGCGTGATTGGATCGACGGCGCGGTTGATAGCGCCACGTTGAAAACCGGATTAGGAGGCGGCGTCGATGGCGTGCTTGCCGAATCGATGATCGTGCGTGAGCCGTCTTTGGTGGCGATTCCCGATGGGATGTCCTTTTCGGAAGCTGCCGCAGTGCCTTGCGCCGGCGTCACGGCATGGCATGCGTTATTCGAATCAGGAAATTTGCAGCCGGGACAAACCGTGCTGTTATTGGGAACCGGCGGCGTGTCGATTTTTGCACTGCAACTTGCCAAAGCCGCAGGAGCCCGCGTGATCATCACGTCATCAAGCGACGAAAAGATCGAACAAGCCACCGCGATGGGCGCGGACATGTCCGTCAACTATTCCAAACATCCCGAATGGCACAAACATGTACACGACTTGACCGGCGGTAACGGCGTCGACCATGTGGTCGAAGTAGGCGGTCCGGGAACCCTCGAACGTTCGATCAAATCTGCTGGCGTCGGCGGCCATGTCCACTTGATCGGTGTACTCGATTCACCCGGAGCCAAGATCAGTCCGATGTTGAGCGTGTTTAATCTGTTGACCATTCGCGGTATCTATGTCGGCAGTCGCCAGATGCATCAGCGAATGCTCGCAGCAATGACGGTCAACCAAATTGCTCCGGTGATCGACAAAACGTTTTCGTTCGACGATGCCATCGAAGCCTACCACTACTTTGCGTCGCAAAAGCATGTTGGCAAGGTCGTCATCGAATTCTAGGAATGCCTCAGACCGCCGGGGACACACTGAAAACAGTCGCCCTGGCGTCACACCGTTCCAACGCCACGAGCATCTTTGTATAAGATAGACGTTCATGCTTCCCAACTCACCAGCATACTACACGTCTATCTTTAACAAATATGAAATACTCGACCTGTCTTGCCCTAGGTTTGTTCGTTCTCGCATTGGCCAGTCCGCAACACGCATCCGCCGCAACTCAACGCAATTTTGTGTTTATTTTGGTGGACGATCTTGGTTGCAAAGACCTTGGCTACGCGGGCAGCACCTTTCATGAAACGCCGCACATTGATGCATTGGCGGCGTCGGGAATGCGATTCGACCAAGGTTATGCGGCATGCCAGGTCTGTAGTCCGTCGCGTGCCAGTATCATGCTGGGCAAAGCAACGCCTCGGCACGGGATCACCGATTGGATCGGCGCGGCAAGCGGCATGAAGTGGAACCGAGACGATCGTGTTCTGCCCGCCGAATACGAGCATGCTCTGCCCAAGCAAGACACGACGCTAGCCGAAGCGTTTCGTGAAGCGGGCTACACCACATTTTTTGCCGGCAAATGGCATCTTGGAACCAAGGGGTCATGGCCCGAGGATCATGGTTTCATGATCAACAAAGGTGGCTGGGATGTCGGCAGTCCCAAGGGTGGTTACTTTGCACCATGGGAAAACCCGCGACTCGAAAGCGGCCCCGATGGTGAATCACTGACGTTGCGATTGGCCGAAGAAACGGCATCGTTCATCGAATCGAGTAAGGACAAACCGTTCTTGGCCTATCTATCGTTCTACACCGTACACGGGCCAATCCAAACGACCGAAGATCTGTGCAATAAATACCGTGACAAGGCCGAAAAGATGGGGCTAACCGACAACGAGTCTCGCTTCACGCTGCAACGTCGTTTGCCGGTACGGCAGGTCCAAGACAACCCGATCTACGCCGGTATGGTGGAAACGCTTGACAACGCAGTCGGAATTGTCATGCAGAAATTGAAGGAAACAGGACTCGACAAAAACACCGTCGTCATCTTTACCTCCGACAACGGTGGGGTTTCCTCGGGCGATGCCTTTTCAACGAGTCTGCTGCCGTTTCGTGGCGGCAAAGGAATGCAGTGGGAAGGCGGGATTCGTGAACCCTATATCATCCATGTTCCGGGCATGACCCAACCGGGTTCCTCTACCGAGACACCGGCAATCGGAATGGATTTCTATCCGACGATGTTGGAATTGGCAGGGCTGCCGCTGCGTCCCGAGCAACACGTCGACGGCGTTAGTTTGGTGCCGGTATTGAAGGGCGATTCCATCGCTGACCGGGATTTGTTTTGGCACTACCCTCACTACGGCAATCAAGGGGGTGAACCATCGTCAATCATCCGCAGCAAAGACTGGAAACTGATTCACTATTACGAGGATGGACGCAACGAGTTGTACAACTTGGCTAATGACGAAAGTGAACAGACCGACGTCGCGGCAAAGCACCCCGAACGTGTCGCGGAAATGTCCAAGCGGCTCGAGGGTTGGTTGGCCGAGACCGGAGCCAGAATCCCTCAACCCGATCCACGGTTCACGCAAGCGAAGTTCGACGCGAAAATGAAGAACGTCCGCGAGAAGTTGATGCCAAGGCTCGAAAAACAACACGCCGACTATCTCGACAAAAGCAAAAAGCCCAGTCCCAATTGGTGGGGCAGTGCAAAGGATTGATGCAGTGTGGATGAATCGCTCTCTTCCGCGTCCTCGTAGCGAAACTCGCCAAGAGTTTCGGACCAGGACAACCAGCGTCTCATCAACGGGATTTGCCTAAATCGGATCAAGAACAACGTCATCGTTTGAAGATCCGAAAACAGATCGTCGCGTCCGCACTCTCGACGTTTTGCGACGCGATGATTCATGGTTCTTGACGATAATAATCCAGTAGCGAATAGAGTTCATCGCGTGTCTGCATTTCATCGATCAACTCTTGTTGCGTCCCAGTGGCACGGATTGTTTGATACACCCGAGCGGCAGCGGCATTCATCGCTCGGAATGCTGTCAGCGGATAGAGCACTAATTTGACGCCCGCTTCACGAAGTGCGTCGATGCTGAACAGCGGCGTCACGCCGAATTCGGTCAGATTTGCCAGTACGGGTACCGAGACGGATTCGGTGAAACGCAGGTAGTCTTCGAGCGATGGGATTGCCTCGGCAAAGATCATGTCCGCGCCGACATCCACGTAGCGATTCGCTCGCTCGATCGCCGCCGCGATGCCTTCGACCGCGACCGCGTCGGTGCGTGCCATGATGACAAAGCTAGCGTCGATTCGCGAATCGAGCCCCGCTTTTAAACGGTCAAGCATCTCCGCCGTTGTGACGAGCCGTTTCCCGGGACGATGCCCACACCGCTTGGCATCCACCTGGTCCTCCAGATGCATTCCTGCGGCACCGGCACGCGTCAACTCACGAACCGTTCGCTCGATCATCAGCGAACTGCCCCAACCGGTATCGGCATCAACCAATAGCGGCACATCCACCGCCGCGGTGATTCGCCGCGTGTCTTCCAAAACATCTTGCAATGTGGTCACGCCCAAATCGGGCAATCCGTGCGATGCACTGGCAACCCCCGATCCCGACAAATAGATCGCACGAAACCCGGCCTGGCGTGCCAATAGTGCGGTGATGGCATTGATCGTCCCTGCGACTTGCAGCGGACGCTCCTGGTCAACCGCTGCACGTAATCGGGCACCTGCGGTGGAAGGCTCGGATTTTGCCATGATGCGTGCTTTCAATGAGGGCACAATGGAAGTGGGGCGACAACGCTTTGAAAGCTTCTCCGCCGCCCGCGTCGATAATTGCGTATAATCAATTGTATCACTAGCGGGAAGGAGGATCGTGATGGCGACTGTTTCCACTAATCCCACAAACTCGCGGGCCACGTTAAGCGGCGTCCCCGTCAAGCCGCTGTATTGCGAAGATGACTTGGCCGATTGGGATCCCGAAACGCAACTCGGGCGACCAGGCCAATTTCCCTACACGCGCGGCATCCACGAATCGATGTACCGCGGCCGTTTGTGGACGATGCGTCAATTTGCCGGTTTTGGTCGACCATGTGATACCAATCGCCGTTTTCATTTTCTACTCGAGCAAGGACAAACGGGACTCAGCACGGCATTCGATTTGCCAACCTTGATGGGCATCGACAGCGATGACCCGCGATCACTCGGCGAGGTCGGTCGACTCGGAGTCGCGGTCGATACAGTTGACGACCTGCTCGCCTTGTTCGACGGAATCGACCTCACCCAAGTGTCGGTGTCGATGACCATCAATGCACCGGCGATTGTGGTCATGGCATTTTACTTGTCGGCCGCACGACAACGCGAATGCGATTGGCGGAAACTGCGAGGCACCATCCAGAACGACATTTTGAAAGAGTTTCACGCTCAGAATGAGTACGTGTTTCCACCCGAGCCTTCGGTCGGATTGGTCGTTGATTTGATTGAGTTTTGTTCGCAACATGTCCCTCAGTGGAACACGGTTTCGATCAGCGGGTATCACATCCGCGAAGCCGGTTCGACGGCGGCACAAGAATTGGCGTTCACGTTGGCTGATGGCGAACACTACGTCCAACAGTGTTTGAAACTTGGGCTCGATATCGATTCATTCGCTCCCCGATTAAGCTTCTTTTTCAACGCGCACAACGATTTGTTTGAAGAGGTTGCGAAATACCGCGCCGCTCGCCGTTTGTGGGCGAATCGCATGCGAGATCGATACGGAGCCAAAACCGAAGCTTCCTGCAAATTGCGTTTTCACGCTCAAACCGCAGGCTGTTCATTGCAGGCGGTTCAGCCCGAGATCAATTTGGTCCGCGTCGGCTATCAAGCTCTCGCCGCCGCACTGGGAGGTTGCCAATCGCTGCATACCAATTCGATGGACGAGACGTTTGCGCTGCCTAGTGAGCATGCCGCCACGCTCGCGCTGCGGACTCAGCAGGTATTGGCGTCGGAAACCGGCGTGACCAACACAGTGGACCCGCTTGGTGGCAGCTATTTTGTTGAATCGTTGACACAGCAGATGGTCTCGGACGCCGAGGCCTACTTTGGCAAGATTGAAGAACAGGGCGGCATGATTCCTGCGGTCAATAACGGCTTCTTCCGCCGCGAAATAGCGGAATCCGCCTTCGCTTACCAACAAGCCATTGACTCCGGTGCGAACGTGGTCGTCGGTGTCAATGCATTCCAGTCGTCCACCGAACCCGAAATCGCGTTGATGCAGTTTGACGAGTCGACTGAATCCGCACAAATTGCGAACCTGCAGAGAGTCAAGGCAGCCCGCAGCGACCAGGACGTCGCTCGTTCCCTGACTCGATTGAAGCGTGCGGCCAAAGCCCGCCAGAACGTGATGCCGGCGCTGTTGCAATGTGCCGATGATCGAGTCACCGTGCAAGAATGTATGGATGCCATGGCCGAAGTGTATGGACGTTTCCGCTCCGACGCTAATTGGTGAGGTGTAAGTCTGATGACGCTAGCTCCATCGGGCAGCCAACGCCCTGACATTCGTTCCGCGAGTCCCAAACGGATCTTGCTTGCCAAAGTTGGACTCGATGGTCATGACCGCGGCGTCAAAGTGGTTGCTCGCGGACTGCGGGACGCTGGTTTTCATGTGATCTATAGCGGGTTGTGGCAATCAATTGACGCGGTAGCCGAGGCGGCTCAGGACGAAGATGTCGATTGGTTGGGCGTCAGCATCCTCAACGGCGCCCATATGACATTGGTTCCCGCGTTACTGAAAGCGTTGCATGATCGCGACTTGGACCATATCGGCGTGATCGTTGGCGGTATTATCCCACAACAAGATCAACAGAAACTGACGCAGCTCGGTGCTCGCGGTTGTTTCGGCCCCGGCACCTCCATCGAATCGATTGTGCAATTTCTAAGTTAGGTTCGTCTAACCATGTCGCCACACTTGCTACGTAACGACGTTGCCACATTGATCCAGCGGCTCCGCGGAGGTGATCGTTGGTCGCTGGCGCGTTTGCTAACGCTGGCATCGTCACCCGATTTGCATTCGGAATTGATTGCTGAGCTTTCTCGAGTCGATTCGTCCACATCGCCGGACGATGAGACACCGGTTTTCGCGGTGACGGGTAGTGCCGGAGCGGGCAAGAGTACTTTGCTATCTCGGTTGGCGAGCAGGTTTGCAGAACAAGGCGAGTACGTGGGAGTGCTTGCATGTGATCCCCAGAGCCCCTTCTCAGGCGGCGCCGTGCTGGGGGATCGCTGCCGCATCGTAGGCGGAACGAAATCGCTTCAAACGTCCCATCGAGTCTTCGTTCGCAGTTTGTCGACCGAATCGGGCAAGCAAGGGGTAGCCGCTAACCTTGCCGTGATGCTGAGGATGATGAAAACCTTTGGATTTGACCGCATCTTTATTGAAACCGTGGGCAGCGGCCAAGGCGACGTCGCGGTTCGAGAACTCGCCGATTGCGTCGTGTTGGTGGTGCAGCCGCAAACCGGAGACGCACTACAGTGGGAAAAAGCAGGCGTTTTCGAAATCGCCGACCTGATCGTCGTAAACAAATCGGATCTAGCGGGTGTCGATCAAACGGTTGCCGAAATTCAAGCACAAACCACCGTTAAAAATGGCGTTTCGGTTCCAATTGCCAAAGTGTCTGCGGCCCAAGACACCGGCATCCTGGAACTTTGTGAAACAATAAAACGGATGCAGAATTTGATTGATCGAGCTGGCAAAGAAGGCCATGATGACGGAGCGATTGGAAATCGATTATCCGCAATATCCTCCTCATCATCCTCCCCGACCGGCAGAGCCATTATGTCCGCGTCCCCGCGTCATACCGATGCCGTGCTTCAGCAAATCGCCGACTATGTTTGCGACTCGACCGATTTCAGCGACGAAGCCTGGACAACCGCTCGTTTGTGTCTGCTGGACAGTCTCGGATGTGGATTGTTGGCACTGAACTATCCACAGTGTGGCAAGCTGCTCGGCCCCGTCGTTCCGGGGGCGACATTGTCACCGGGGGCTCGTGTTCCTGGAACCTCCTTCGAACTCGATCCTGTTACCGCAGCATTCAATATCGGCTGTATCATCCGTTGGCTCGACTACAACGATACCTGGTTAGCTGCAGAATGGGGACATCCGTCGGACAATTTTGGTGGGATCTTGGCGGTCGCCGATTATCGCAGTCGCCTCGGTCGCTCCGTCACGATTCATGACGTGCTTCGTGCGGCGATCCAAGCGTACGAGATCCAGGGCGTATTGGCACTCGACAACTCATTCAATCGCGTCGGACTCGATCATGTTCTGCTAGTCCGAGTGGCCACGACCGCAGTCACGACAAAGCTGCTAGGCGGATCTCGCGAACACGTGATCAATGCCCTCAGCAACGCGTGGATCGATGGCGGTGCACTGCGGACCTATCGACATGCCCCCAACACCGGATCACGCAAAAGTTGGGCAGCCGGGGATGCCACGCGGCGTGGCGTGCAATTGGCGTTGTGGAGTTTGACGGGTGAAATGGGCTATGCAACCGCGTTGACCGCAGAACACTGGGGTTTCGAGGATGTCTTGTTCGCCGGTCGCGCGGTCCAGATCACGCGTCCGCTTGACGATTACGTGATGGAGAACATCCTGTTCAAAGTCGCTTTTCCTGCCGAGTTCCATGCCCAAACCGCCGCGGAAGCCGCGATGGTGTTGCATCCCAAAATCGGAGATCGGTGGGACGAGATCGATCGAATTCGGATCGAAACGCAAGAATCGGCGATGCGAATCATTAACAAAACGGGGCGGCTTAACAATCCAGCCGATCGCGATCATTGTCTGCAGTACATTGTGGCAACGGCGCTGCTGCATGGTCGCCTCGACTCGGATCACTATGAACAAGTCGCTGCCGACGATCCGCGAATCGACAAGCTGCGCGGATGCATGCAGGTGGTCGAGCACCCGCAATACACCGCCGATTATCTGGATCCCGAAAAACGATCGATTGCGAACTCGGTTCAGCTTTTTTTTAACGACGGGTCACACAGTGAACGTGTCGAAATCGAATACCCACTCGGGCATCGACGGCGACGTGAAGAAGCCTTACCGCTGCTTCGAGAAAAATTCTGCAACAACATCGCGACCCGATTCGACAGCCAACGCGCAGCGTCACTGGAAACGCTGTTTGCCAATCCTTCGATCGACGACCTACCCGTCAACGAGTTTATCGACAAGTTTGTGGATCGCTGAGTTGAAACATACAATAGGCAGAGGTGAGAGACGCTTTGAGCGTGTCATCACGCGTCCCCCCACTCGTTTACTAATCAAGACAGCCCGCAATCCCCCGGAAAGAATCGTGACGTTTTAGCGATCGCATTATCATCACGACGCGTCACCCGCTTGGGCACGACGCGAGCGACGGTGATCGAGTCATGAGCGAGATTTCTGGGGGAGACCCGTGCTGCGAATTGCTCAGGAGAATTCGGTGCCTACGTTGCGTGAGCTGACCGACGATTTGATTCGCCAAGAGCAAACGCTCCGGAAAGGAGGCGGTGAAGAGGGCCAGCAGCGGCAATTACGACACGGACGTTTGCCTGTGCGTGCTCGATTGGAATTGCTGCTTGATAAAGATCGCCCCTTCTTTGAACTCGGTTTGTGGGCGGCTGATGGAATGTACCGGGAATGGGGAGGCGTTCCCGCTGCCGGCATCGTCACCGGAATTGGTTTCGTTGCCGACCGAGCTTGCTTGATTGCGGCCAATGACGCCACGGTAAAAGCCGGTGCAATGTTTCCGCAGTCAGTAAAGAAGTTATTAAGAGCTCAGAAGATTGCTGCCCAATTTCGCTTGCCACTGATCTACCTTGTCGATTCCGCCGGAGTGTTCCTGCCGCTGCAAGATGAGATCTTTCCGGACGAAGACGATTTTGGTCGGATCTTCCGTAACAATGCCGTGTTGTCTGCCGCCGGGATTCCTCAATACGCCGCCGTGATGGGCAACTGTGTCGCCGGCGGCGGCTACTTGCCCGTGCTGTGCGACAAAATGCTAATGACCGACGGCAGTCAACTCTGTTTGGCGGGCCCCGCACTCGTGAAAGCCGCGATCGGACAGGTGGTCGATCCCGAGGAACTCGGTGGCGCGTCGATGCATGCGGCGATCAGTGGCACCGTCGATTTCCACGAACCCGATGACCCGTCGTGCTTGAAGCGACTGCGTGCTTTGGTCGATCTGTTGCCACCGAACGTACCACCAGCGACGCTGGACAACGCCACGTCCGATTCACCCGCCCCCGATCACCACGTGTACGACGTCGTGTCGGCGGATGGACGTGATGAATATGACGTCCGTGATCTGCTTCGTTGTCTCGTCGACGAACACACGTTGCAGGAATACAAGGCCGAGTTTGGGCAAACACTGGTAACCACGTTCGCGAAAATTGCAGGCCACCCCATCGGGATCATTGCCAATCAAAAGCGCCGCTGCCGTACCGCCAGCGGCGAGATTCAAGTGGGCGGTGTAATCTATCCCGATGCCGCCGACAAGGCAGCTCGCTTTGTGATGGATTGCAACCAAACCAAGCTACCGCTGTTGTTCATTCAAGATGTGCAAGGGTTTATGGTGGGCAAGCAGGCCGAACAGGCAGGAATCATTCGAGCCGGCGCGAAACTTGTCAACGTTGTCAGTAATTCAGTCGTGCCAAAATTTACCGTTATCGTTGGCGGTTCGTTTGGGGCTGGACACTACGCCATGTGCGGCAAAGCGTATGATCCGGCACTGATCTTAGCGTGGCCGTCGGCAAAGTATGCGGTGATGGGCGGCAACCAGGCGGCCGAAACCTTGTTGTCATTGCAACTGCGTGACGCACAGCGAGCGGGACGGACGCTGCGTGAAGACGAGGTTGCCGAACTACGTCAATCAATTCAAAAACGTTATCAAGAGCAGACCGATATTCGTTTCGGCGCCGCACGTGGATGGGTCGATGCAATTATCCCCCCAGCAGACACGCGGCTGTGGTTGCAAACCGCCCTCGCCCTGCTTCCCGCGTCAACGAATCGTGAGTTTAAAACCGGAGTTTTGCAGGTTTAGAAATGAGCCATCGAAAACGAAAGCGTTAGCTCGATCCCATCAACTTGGAATTTGAAACATGGTTCGCTCGGTTCGAATCGGAAATGCGCAAGCCTTTTGGGGCGATCGCAGCATCGCTGCGGCCGAAATGCTCGCGCATGAACCGGAGCTCGATTTTCTCACCCTCG
>NZ_JBFHFD010000239.1:0-11920 GCF_041583735.1 Novipirellula sp. | reverse complement strand
TGATGGATCAAGTCGCTCGCGAGATTTCGGAAGCGTATTCGCAGATTCAGTTCCGTCGCGAACAGATCGTGGTGACTGAGCGAGCGATCCAATCGGCCGAAGACTCCTACAACCGAAACCTAGAGCGGATCCGAGATGGTCAAGGGTTACCGCTAGAAGTATTGCAGTCGGTTCAAGCACTTGAAACCGCTCGCCGAGCTTACTTGCAAGCGATCATCGACCACAACCAAGCCCAATTTCAATTGCAATGGGCACTCGGTTGGCCGGTGACCGCGCCGGCCCCCACGGCAATGGGAATGTAAAAGGCATCGCGACGCCTTTCACTTGGAACGGTCGATACTAGCGACGGGCCCTTTACTTTGGGACAGGGCGGCTCGCTTTTCTGTAGGCGAAATCCGCAGTCACCTCTCCCGGCGAAGCTGGGAGAGGTCGAACGGGCCCTTTAGGCCTCGTTCGGGTGAGGGCCGACCGCGCACCGTTGCGTGCAGTGACTCGACTTGCTCGGTCGGCCCTCACCCGAACATCGCTGTGGGCTCTGCTCGACCTCTCCCAAACCTGCGTTTGGGAGAGGTGACAGTACGCTTGCGCAACGCCTGATTTTATTTCAGCACTCTTGAAGTTTGTGGAGAAGTGGCAGAAAAGCCATCGCCGCGGTAACCACTACAGCACCATGTTTTTACAGTCCGGCCTCGCGACGCGAACGATCGTAATCGACATCGCGGAGGTACTGAAGCCGAAAGTCTTCGCGACTTTCGCTACGGCGTCGGTAACGTCGAATGCGTTTAGCCTTGCAACATGCGTGCTCTGGCCATCGCATCTTCGGCTTTGGTGATGTACTGCTGCTCTTGAGTTCCTGCCCATGCGCGTTGGTAGGTGACGCTCAGCGCGGTGAAGTTGAACGGATCTTCGGGCTCCAGTTCGCATGCTTTTTCGGCATGCTGGATCGCCAAATCATGCTGGCCTGTTTTGGTGTAAACGCGGGCCTGGGCGAGATGAGCGAGCACGAAGGTATCGTCTTCGTTGATGATTTCGGTCAAACCAGCGATGGCTTCTTCGAACTTTTCATCATCGATCAGTTTTTCGACTTCGTTGTACTTTTTATGGACGTCCGACATATTTGCATTCCTGGTAGGGGTTTCGGTGGGCGGTGTGAAAGCCACGAAAACATTCGACCGCGAGGGGGGTTTTACCAGTTTTTTGGACTCGCGCCACCTCGGGGAACCCGGCGGAATTCTCGTTCTGTAGCGACGCTCGCCAGAGCGTGGTTGGTTGCCACGCAAATGCGAATAGCTACCTTCTGGCGAAGGTAGCTATCCGAATATGCTTCCCAGCGTTGCCTGTCGGAAGAGGGCGACGGAACCGGAATGCAGAACATCGCGGGTGGCGATCGTTAGGCTTGATAGAACACTTCGAGCCACTTTTTCGCCATCAACGCATGCCCGGCAAGCGTCGGATGGACGCCATCGGCGGCCCAGTACTGGGGCGGAGCCAGGTCAACCGCTTCGTCAAACATCGTCTGAAACGGCACAAAATCGAGCTTCATTTTGTCGGCCAACTTTTTCGCGACCGCACGTCGCTCGTCGAACTCGGGGAACCATTTGTCGTTGATCGCACCGCATCGCAGCACGAATGGTTCGCAGATGATGATGCGAGTCTTTGGCAGTGCCGCCTGCGTCTGCTGCAGCAGCGCCTCGTATCCGGTTTCGTAATCCGCGACCGTGCCGTCGTACCGTCCGTTCAACTTGTGCCAAATGTCGTTCACGCCGATCAGGATACTGAGCACGTCGGGCTTCAAATCCAAGCAATCTTTTTGCCAACGAGCGGCCAAATCAGGAACCTTGTGACCGCTGATCCCTCGATTGTGAATGGTCAATTTGGATTCGGGATGAGCACTCAAAAGCTTGCCCGCGATCAACACCGGGTACCCGTTGCCGAGGCCACGCGCGTTGTTGGTGGATTGGTTTTTGCGGTCGCGTCCAGCGTCGGTGATCGAGTCGCCTTGGAACAAGATCGTGGTGTTCTCAGGCACTGAGGGGGTCGATTCGGCCGCCATCACTGTCTGCGGTGACGCGGTCAATATTGCCCCGGCACCGGCGGCAGCCAACGAAGCACGGATCAAATCACGACGACCTAGTTTTGTATTCATGGTGTGAACTCTGAGGGAGGAATCAAGCGGGGAAAGGTCCGAGATGGACGTCATTGTAACTGCTGCGAGAGCATCCGTCCGTTGGCATGCCCCGCGATCACGGCGGCGTAATAAATCGGCAGCGAATAGTTGGGGACAAAATTGCCCAGTGCACCGCCCACATACGTGCCATACGCGGGATACAGGATGCGGTTCGCTTCAATCATCGCCGGCACATCCTGTTGCTGCTCCAAATACGCGAACACGTCCTGCGATGCCAGCGTTTCGTGCCACAGCGGAACGAACAGATAAGCGGCCGCATACGTGCCTTGATAGGTTCGACGTGTGAAATCCTTGGCGTGGGCCGCTTCATGCAGCGCCACGGCGGGTATGTCGCTGTACAGGTGAATCGTTTGGGTGAACGGGTTAAAATGATCACCCCCGACGATGCGTCCAGGCAGAATCGTCTCTCCCGCCACCGACAACGTGCCCAGCGTGTAACGCCATGGCCAAGCCACCGTCTTGTTCTGCGTTAGCCGTTTCCAATCTTTTAGCGGTGCGTATTGGTTCACACGCACTTTCACATGCGGCAGATTGTTTTGTTCGAGATAATCCGCCGTCGCCAAAATCGTCTCTTCAGAAATCTTGTGCCGATCCACGCGGCGGTCCCAGAGCAAGATCTTGTCCGGAATCCCCACGACCCATCCGATCCCATCGATCACCGGTTGCGGCTGGCCAATTTCGAATTGAGGATCATTGCTTTGCACCAATTCCGGAGCAATCTGTTGGCTGGCGACCGGAATCGGAATCGGCGCAAGCACCTTGCAACCGGCAAGCGGGATCAACAGCAATGCGACCGCCAGAAAACAGCTTGGGTGCAGTCCGCAGCGGACGTGCCTTTGTTCCGACGAAATCATCGAATCCAATCCATTGAAGATGTTGCAAACAGGGGATTAGCGTTTCTCGGTATCACCGCGAGGCGTCCATTTGGCAATCACCCCCGACTCGGCGACTTTGACTCGCCCCTTGCAACGCATTTCGTCCCCTTCGGATCGCAAGCGAACGTGCACAATCACTTCATCCCCTTCGGGCTCGACGTCTTGCCAGATCACGGGGACGTGGAATCCGCTTAAGGGACGCGAACGGATCAGCTCGGAAACCTCTTCCGCAGAAAACTCCCAGCGGCCGATCTTCGCTTCGGACGGCTCACGTGCAGGGTCGAGAATCACGATCGACATTTCTGCATCGATCTCGAAATCCTCGAGATTGACCGTCTTGCCGTAATGATCCAACGCGTTGATGACCAAGTACAATCCGTCGACTTCGTGGTCATTATCGGATTGATGCCCGCCCGACAAACCGGTGTGCAGCTCGAGGGTTTCGGGAGCCGAAATTTCTTCCTGAGTCGCCTTGGCAGCGTCAGGCAAAATGATTTGTCCCGGCGGTTTCGGTTGGCCTTTTCCATTGGACGACGGAGGAGGCAGGATTTCCCCCGGTTCGATTGGCGATACTTCGGTGTCGGATTTCCCTGGCGGTTCGGGAACGCCCATCGGTGGCGGCAACATCCGCGGGGCGGGATCGACCAACGGTTGGTCCCGCTTGTTTCCACTGCGATTGGATCCACCTGGACTGGGCACATCACTGCTGGGCAGGTCGCTGCCACTCGGTTCGTCGGTAAACGGATTGTTCAGCCGGTCCATCGGAACGGCTTGGCCCGGATCGATCAACGAATCGCCAAAGTCGGATTCCATATTGAACGAGTCGATCGAATCAGCCGGCCCGTACATCTTCCCATTCGAAATCGGCCCGTTTGATAGCGGATCAGGACTCGGGATCGGCGGTCCGTAGTCGGATTGCGATTTGCGTTGCGAATGGCGAGGAGCAACTGTATCGGAAGAAACCCGGCCTTTGGCACGTTCGAGTTCGTCTCTTAATTTGCGATTTTCGTAATCCGCCTCGTACAACTGGTCTTCCAGGACTCGGACTTCGTTGGCAATCCGCTGCTGGTATAGATCCGTGTGAGCCCGGTTTTGACAACCTGGAAATGATGCCATCCCACCGAGAACGAGCACCATCACGCAAACGAATCGAGCCGGATTGGGGCGACCAATCGCGGCGGTAGCGTTCGTTCGGGCTGGAGGGCAAATCACAGGGGTCGCCAGACTTCTTCGGATCGTTTTTGGGGAGGGAAAGTGGGGGTTAGGGAGTTGCAGCCATCGCGGCGCACTCCCACCACAAAACTCGATTAACAGGCAGACGGCACTCAGGTCAACGTCGGTTTCACGGCGGCGGTGCCCCGATGAAACGCAAGCGGGTTGCTAGCACTCAGAATTAGCGGGGCTGGAAGCAAGAGAAGATTGTCGCTCGGCTCTCTGAGCCGAGCAGCTTATGCGGCAAACGACGGTCACTTTGGCTCGTTCCTCTCTCGTGAGTACGGCGGCACGTCGTAGCCGTTTTCACGCAGCCGCCTGCGAGCTTGCTGGTGGGCCATTTCGCGTTCGTGCTCGTTGCAAAATCCAATGCTATCGTCTCGGTATATCAACGTGGGATCCGCTTGCAGTTCGGCGAACCCCGCGCTGCGTGGATCAATTTGGTGACGAAACAGCAGCATTGCCATCGCGACATCACAAACCTGGGTGCGAATCTTGATTTTTCGCGATGGGATCAGCTGCCACACATGAGCGGTTCGCTTATCGGCGAGTCGCGACGCCAAAACCGAGTCGATTTCCAGCTCGTTCTCTGCCACCCCCGCGTGCGATGTACACAGCACGCTGGCAGCCAAGATTGCGGTGGTTTGCCACGTGGCCGGCGAATGGGGATCCGTCAAAATACGGTGGCACAGTTCCACCGCCAACGAATCGCAGCGGTAACGCATCGCGATTCGCAATTGATCACACACGCTACCTAATTCGCGATGCCGGAGCAGCCACTGGTGAATCAGCCGCCGAACCAGCTCGTCATCCTGGTCGTTGCCCAGACAGGGGCCGACGCCGGAATACGCCAATGACATCATCAACCGTGCCGACGGATACGAGGACGCCGCTGGATCGAGGACCGAATCGGCAAACAAAACGAGTGCCCAGCGATCAAGATCATGATTGGCGACGGGATAACGCGACTCGCTGCCGCCGGCATGGTGCACTGGCGTGACTCCACCTCCGCGTTGTTGCTGACGGATCAGATGTTCGATTTGTCGCTGATGTCCGAGGTACAGTCGCGCATAAAATTGGCGACTCGCTGCGTCATCCCCCACCAATTCAGAAAACGCATTCCAGCCAACCAAATCGACATCGGCCGGATCGATCTTTGGATTCAAAAGCTGCCGAATTTGAGCATCCACGGCGGCTTGATCGATCTGTTGCAGCAGACGAAACGCTTGGACTCGGACCTCTAGCGATGGGTGATCGAGTCCAAGTTGCAGTTGCTCTTCTACGACGCGGCGTTGTTGCGGCGTCACGTCTGGGTTGGTGGCTGCGTCGATCAATCGCAGGGCGGCATGTTGGCGGGTCGCAAAACTTTCCGCGTCGAGCCCTTCGATCCCCCGGCGGATAGCATCTTGGACGGTTACCGTGTCATTTTCCGCGGCCTCGGTGGGTTCCACGCCAGCGATCAGCCCTAGAATCGCGACGCAAGACAGCGGCGCAACGATCCGCCGCCGACGAGTCCCGTTTCGCACGGGCGTCGCAACCGCAGGTGGCAGCAGAAGGGAGGAATCGACAACCATCCCTTCACGTTAATTCGCAGTAACCAAAACAAGAGCGTTTGGCGGCGAAGTGGGGGCAGAGACAGCAAGGGGGTTTCGGTTAAACTCTACGACCGGCACATTCAGAACCCCTAATCCGCTGCCCACGCCCCGCATTCCTGATCATTGAAATCAACCATGCAAATCATTTGTTTCGAAGATGCTCGCGTTAACCAGCTTGTTCCGATCATCCAAGCACGCCCCGCCTACGCGGTCACGTGTGCGAGTTTGCGGTTGGTCGATCGCTTGAAACAACTGGTCGCCGGACCGCTGCAGGGCAGCTCGCTATCAGGTTCGGTGCGGTCCTATTTGACGTTGATTCAAAAATTGGACTACGAACTCGAATCGGCCGAGCAGGCGTTCGGTGGTTCAAAATGGCCCAGCGAGGATGACGGGTTGCTGATCGTCAACGCTCGGCTGGTCCCTCGCGTGGCACTAGACGACGTGCTGGTCACACTTGGCGGCGAAACCGAATCGTGCTGCGTCGTCGATGCTGAAGACGGTTCGGTGCTGATCGCCCGCTGGACCGCGGCGGACTTGGCAGCGAAGAAGGCGGAATATGCGACCGATTCTCGGCAGAGCGTGGTCGATTTTCTAACCGAGCAATCGCTGTCGCTTCCCAAGCGATCGGCCGAGGCGTCCGCGTTTCATTGGCCTCACGACGTCGTCGCGTGGCACATGAAAGAGATGCGTGAATCGATCGAGTGGCGGATTGCTCACGGCGATTACAAACAAACCAGCGATGGCGTGTTCGTGGGCGAAGGCGTCTCGATCGGTCAATACGCAGCGATCAACACTGATGACGGACCGATTCTGCTTGAGAACAACGTCAAAGTCGGACCGTTCTGCTACCTCGAAGGCCCACTGTATGCCGGCCAGGGAACTCGTGTGATCGAACACTCCGCGATCAAGGACGGCGTCTCGCTCGGGCATACCGTCAAAATCGGAGGCGAAGTCGAAGCGTCGGTGATCGAACCTTACACCAACAAACAGCATCATGGTTTTCTAGGACACAGTTACCTCGGCAGCTGGATCAATCTCGGTGCAGGAACCTGCAACAGCGACCTAAAAAACACCTATGGCACCATCAACATCGAATACGGCGAAACCAAAATTGCCACCGGGATGCAGTTCCTCGGTTGCTTCATCGGCGACTATTCAAAATCGGCGATCAACACCAGTATCTTCACCGGCAAAGTGATCGGGGTGTGCAGCATGTTGTACGGTTTTGTCACCTCGAATGTCCCCAGCTTCGTCAACTACGCTCGTCTGTTTGGTCAAACCGCCTTGCTGCCCGCCGATGTCATGATCAGCACGCAAGCACGCATGTTCGCCAGACGTAACGTGACCCAGCGTGAGTGTGACAAGCAATTGATCCTGGACATGTACGCCCAATCCGAAGCCGAACGCGAAGCCACCGACCAATACACTCTGTAAGATTGTTTTGTCCGTTTGCTTCGCAGGTTCACACTAAGTGATCCGATGGCGCTACAAACACCTCCCGCACCATTACAACATTCACCCGTATCGTTTTTCAAATTAGAGACCCGAATATGACCCTCCGCGTTGGAATCGTTGGCGCCACCGGCTACACCGCACTGGAAGTCGCTCGATTGCTGTTAGCTCACCCCGAAGCCGAGTTGGTGGCAGCAACAAGTCGCGCCGAAGACGGCAAATCGATCGCGGAAATTCACCCGAGTTTGGCGGGGCGTTGCGATGTGCCGATCGAGACATTGGATCCCGCCGAACTGGCGAAAAAATGCGATGTCGTGATGTGTTGTTTGCCTCATGGTGCGTCGGCCGAAACCTGTAAACAGCTGATCGACCATAACGTCCGAGTGATCGATTTCAGCGCCGATTTTCGTTTGTCGTCCCAAGCAACGTATGAAAAATGGTACGGCGTCGAGCATCCTTGGCCCGAACGGATCGGAAAAACGGTATATGGATTACCCGAATTTTATGCCGAGCAAATTCGCGACGCCGACCTCGTGGCCAACCCAGGCTGTTATCCCACCTCGGCGATCCTGCCGCTCGCTCCGTTGATTGCCAAGCAATTGATCGAAGCGACGGACATCATCGTGGATAGTAAGAGCGGTGTCAGCGGTGCCGGCCGAAGCGCCAAAGTGGGAACGTTGTACTGCGAAGTGAACGAATCGATTGCGGCATACGGCGTCGGCAGCCATCGTCATCAACCCGAAATGGCCGACTTGGTGCACCGAATCGGCGGGCAAGAAATTTCGCTTGTGTTTACCCCTCATTTGACGCCGATGGATCGCGGAATTCTGTCGACGATCTACGTGCGACCACGCGGCGGCAATGCAAAACAAGTCATGGAGTGCTGGAGAGAGCAATACGCGGATTGTCCATTTGTCACTCCCGTCGATCACCTGCCTGCGACTAAACATGTCGCCGGTACCAATCACGTTCAATTGACCGCCCGGGACGCCGGGGACCGCATCGTGCTGGTGTGCGCGATCGACAATTTGACCAAAGGGGCCAGTGGTGCGGCGATCCAGAACATGAATGTCATGTTTGGGCTACCGCAAACTGCGGGACTGTAACCTGCAAGCATCACGGACGCCGTTGGTTCATCTTGCGTCAAACGGGGGATTTACGTAGTTTCAGCCGCTTGGTGATTCCATTTCATTCAAGGATTCGAGCGATGTCACGTTTTTTGGCCGGCATGGTATGCGGAGCGGTCCTGTTATTCGTAGCGATGCACTACCACGTTGTGCGGGGCAAAGAGGGTGTGTTTCTGGTTCCTAAGATCAGCAACAACCTATCGGGCGTCTACGTCGACATTCGCGATTTTCGCTTAAGCGATTGGCAGGAACACAAATCGCTGGCCGCCGCGATGGTCAAAAACAACCGATCCGATCTCCTCGAAGACGCCTCGCTGAGCGGTTTCCGCACCCAAGTCAGCAACCTCGTGGACGGATTGTTTGAGTAGCGAGTGCTTTGCGAGCATCATTTCTTGATGAAATGACTCTTCACGCCAAGGGCCTCCACTTCGTATATCTGACGGAAACAGTCCCGCGTTTCTCTCGCTTGATGCTAGCAATGAACAAAAAAATCGCATGGTTGATCGGCAGCGCAATCGGCTTGCTCATCACGATCATCCGTTTCACGCTACGGTTTCACTTTCACAACGACCAACGTGATGCATTGACGTCCCAGGGCGTGGGGCACGTTTATGCCTCCCTTCATGCGCACCAGATTGCGGGATCGATGGCGGCAGAACGCGGAACCGTGGCAATGGTTTCACGATCGACTGACGGTGAAATTGTCGTTCCTCTGCTTCGTTTTTGTGGTCACGAACCGGTGCGTGGCAGCAGCGGTGGGGCTCGCAAAGGAGGCACTACGGCGCTGAACCAGATGATCCGGTTGGTGAGCGAAGGTCGCGTTGCCACACTCGCAGTCGATGGCCCCAATGGACCTCGCGGCCGTGTGCACGGCGGGGCTGCAATGTTGGGATTAAAAACCACCACAGCGGTGTTGCCCTCGATCGTGATTCCCCGCAACCGATTTATTCTGAAAAGCACCTGGGATCGGTTGCAATTTCCAATGCCTTTCACTCGAGTGGATGCCTACTTTGGCGATCCATTACGTCCTTTGGCAGGCGAAACAGTCGAAGCGTTTACGCTACGGATCGAACGCGAACTGCATCGCTTGGAACACAAATATGATCCTAGCGAAGCAAAATTTCTTGCGGTCCGAGACGAACCAGCCCAACAACGCGCCGCCTAGCGATCAGTGGCATATGCTTTCATAGCGGCGCGAGCCGCAATTCTTAGTCGCGATAGCGACGGCAGGGTGTAACCCTGGACGTGAGTCCGGGGGCCACTTAGGCCTGGTGCGGCCGCGTTTTGGGTGACATCGGCGGTACTGCTGCGGCGACACGCTCGTTCGCTCGGTCAAGACAGCGTTTGAATTTGGCAGCCAAATTGCGGACATGCGGTTCGAGCATCATCGAATCGTGATCGCCCGTGACTTCGTACACCTCGATAGCGCCTTGGATGTGGGGCCCCCAGTGGTTCAGCGGGTCTCGGAATTGCCGATCGTGGGTCAACAGTCGGCCTCGCCATAATCGATGGGCCACTTCCAATGGTGGTCGAAACAAACAGACGTCGCCGGCATAGGGTCGCGTCGTGTATTGTTCATTTGCTTTCAGAAACGCATCCCCCACAAGCGTGGAGCGAAACTGGGCATCGTTGGGATTGTTTTGTAGTGCAACGCGTTCCTCTTCTTGCCGCACCAGACTCTCTTGCCACTGCGAACGCTGCTCAGCGTGATACGAGAAGTAACGCAACTGATGTCGCCGGATCAAATCGAGATGGATTTTTAGTTTATCCAAGCGGGTCAATGAAGGTCGTTCGGCCGCAGGCGTATCGAGTAGGCCGAGGAACGCAACCTGTTCGCCAGCGGCAACCAACTGCTGAGCCATCTCGTAGGCGGAGACACCTCCGCCGGAAAATCCACTTAAAAAGTAGGGCCCGCTGGGTTGGACCTGCCGAACCTCGCTAAGGTAATCGCATGCCATTTCCTCGAACGTTTGATGAGGCGTATCGTCACCGATCAGTCCTTTGGATTGTATCCCATAGACGCTTTGATCATCCCCCAACCGATTCGCCAAGTAGCGAAGGTTCAGCACATTACCGAACATGCCGGCGACGACAAACAGTGGTGGTTTGACAGCGTTCTCGGGTAGGTGCAGCGGGACAAGAAAGCGAAACGTAGGCGACGAACACGTATTGGCTTCGGAAGCTTCCGAATTGCCACTCGCTTGGTCAATCATCGCAGCAAGGGTTGCGATTGTCGGTGCCTCGAACAAACTGCTCAATGGTAATTCGACCCCGTGCGTTTTGCGGATCTTGCTAAACAACCGCACGGCCAACAACGAGTGTCCGCCGAGATCAAAGAAGTTGTCATCACAACCGATTTGGTCAATCCCCAGAAGATCTGCCCACAGTTTTGCCAGCGATTTTTCGGTACGTGACTGTGCCGGTGTGTAACCGGTATCAAGCGTGGGACGAGAAAATTTGATCGCAGATTCGGGCGCGGCTTCGCTCAATTCGTTGATGCGATGCTTGAGTTCTTCCAGATCGATGGGCGATACATATACTGGCGACACGTTGCCATGTTTTAACAGTCGCTCGTTTAACAGCCACTCGCAAACGCGTTGGCCTTCCTCGGGGCCAATCCCCAACGCGTACGACTCGTCAAAAATCGCCTCTGAATCACTTAACGTAATGGGACGCGATGGAGCGACTTGAGTCGATTCGGCGTTTCCAAATTGAAGCGAATCAACCGGCTGCATTTGCAAACGATCGATTTGCACGATCACGTTGTCGTCATGATCGGTCACGCGGACGTCCAACGAGATGACATCGGTGCCCGGCCGGGACGAATCGGATAGCGTGATGTAACTGCGAACTTTTTCAGGAAGCCGACCATACACATTTGCCGCAGCGTAGCCGATCGGGACGTACAAACCTGAATCGTCGTGATAGTCATGTGAAAGCGGCAACCCAAATCCCGTGGCCATATCCAACAATGCGGGATGCAGCGGATGAGTTTTCAAATCGCCTTGATATTCATTTGGAATCGACAGCGACGCATAGGCTTGTTCGTCGCTGTAATGCAAGCAGTCGTAACAATTCCATCTCGGACCAAAACGGAGCCATTCAGCCTGCCGCGTGATCGGAGACGATTGCATGTCTGGCCCGTTGGTTTCCGAATCCGTTTTGTAGCATGGGGATGCAGGCGTTTCCGGTTTGTACTTCGGCGCAACCTCGTTGCCGAGACTGCATTGGCCCACCGCATTGAGGTCCCAGGTGCTATCTGCGGTGACGCGGCTTTCGATTGAAAACACGTTTTGCGCGTCGGAGGTAGCAAATCGGATTCGAATCTGCAGTTCGGCATCCTCTTCGGCCACGCAGGGCTTCAGGAAGCTCATGTTGCTGATGTGCAACGACGAGCCACAAAAAATCTCTTGCGCCGCTGCAACGACCAACTCGAGATACGCAGTGCCTGGCAAAACGGATTTCCCGTTG